>JBFZCF010000010.1:0-20290 GCA_041308065.1 Burkholderiales bacterium | reverse complement strand
CATCGCGATCATGGGCGGATCGGGCTGCGGCAAGACCACGCTGCTGCGCCTGATCGGCGGCACGCTGACGCCGCAGCGGGGCACGGTGTCGTTCGACGGATCGCCGGTGAACCCGCGCGATCGCGAGTCGTTGTACGCGCTGCGGCGCCGGGTCGGCATGCTGTTCCAGTTCGGCGCGTTGTTCACCGACATGACCGTCTTCGACAACGTCGCGTTTCCACTGCGCGAACACACGACGCTGCCGGAGCCGATGATCCGCGACCTCGTGCTGATGAAGCTGAACGCGGTGGGACTGCGTGGCGCCGCGCAGCTGAAGCCGGCGGACCTGTCGGGCGGAATGGCGCGGCGCGTCGCGCTGGCGCGCGCCATCGCGCTCGACCCCGAACTGATCATGTACGACGAGCCGTTCGCCGGGCTCGATCCGATCTCGCTCGGCGTCGCGGCCAACCTCATCCGCCGGCTGAACGACGCGACCGGCGCGACGTCGCTGGTCGTGTCGCACGACGTGCACGAGTGCTTCCTGATCAGCGACTACGTCTACGTGATCTCGTCGGGTCGCATCGTCGGCCACGGCACGCCCGCCGAGGTGCAGGCGTCCGACGATCCGGAAGTCCGCCAGTTCATCGACGGGGAACCGGACGGCCCCGTCAAGTTCCATTACCCGGCCGCGGCGTACGGCGCCGACCTGGGGCTGCGGCCGTGAACGCCGCCGAACTTCTGCGACGGCTCGGCGTGTGGGCGCTCGGCCTGCTGCGCGGCCTCGGGCACAGCGCGTTCTTTTTCGTCGACCTGGTGCGCAGCCTGCCGTGGGCGTTGAGGCGCCTATTCCTGACCATTGCGCAGATCCACTCCATCGGCAACTACTCGCTGGTCATCATCGCGGCCTCCGGGCTGGCTGTTGGCTTCGTGCTAGCGCTGCAGGGCTACTACACGCTCAGCCGCTACGGCGCCGCGGAGTCGCTCGGCCTGCTCGTCGCGCTGTCGCTGGTGCGCGAGCTCGGCCCGGTCGTGACCGGGCTGCTGTTCGCCGGCCGCGCAGGCACGTCGCTGACGGCCGAGATCGGACTGATGAAAGCCGGCGAGCAGCTGGCCGCGATGGAGATGATGGCCGTCGACCCGAAGGAGCGTGTGCTGGCGCCGCGGTTCCTCGCAGGCATCATCGCCATGCCGCTGCTGGCAGCGATGTTCTCTGCCGTCGGTATCCTCGGCGGCTACGTCGTGGGCGTGCTGATGATCGGCATCGATCCCGGCGCGTTCTGGTCGCAGATGCAGAACGGGGTCGACGCCTGGGACGACGTCGGCAACGGCATCGTCAAGAGCGTGGTGTTCGGCATTGCCTGCACGTTCGTCGCGCTCTACCAGGGGTACGAGGCGCAGGCGACGCCCGAAGGCGTGGCGCAGGCCACCACGCGCACGGTCGTCGTCTCGTCGCTCGCCGTGCTCGGACTCGATTTCGTGCTCACCGCGCTGATGTTCAGCGCCCCGCGTTAGAACGGAGTGTGCAATGGGACGCAAGGGTATTGAGACGCTGGTCGGCCTGTTCGTGCTGCTCGGCCTGCTGGCGATCGTGTTCCTGGCGCTGAAGGCCGCGAACCTCGCGACCTTCCGCGTCGGCGGCACGTATGCGGTCACCGCCAAGTTCGACAACATCGGCGGCCTCAAGGTACGCGCGCCGGTGAAGAGCGCCGGCGTCACGATCGGCCGCGTGGCCGCCATCGCGCTGGATACGAGCAGCTACCAGGGCACGGTGACGATGGAACTCGAGGAGGGCATCGCGTTTCCGACTGACACCTCGGCGAAGATCCTCACATCCGGCCTGCTCGGCGACCAGTACATCGGCCTCGAGCCGGGTGGCGCGGAGCAGAACCTGAAGCCGGGCGACCAGATCAGGATGACGCAGTCCGCCGTCGTGCTGGAGAACCTGATCAGCCAGTTCCTCTACAGCAAGGCCGCCGAACCGGGCGGCGAACAGAAGTAATCGGACGGGGGACGACCGATGACAGGCGCGATGCTTGCTTCCCGGGCGCATGGGCAACTCCCGATGCGCGGGCTGCGCAGTGCCCTCGGCCTGGCCGTGCTGGTGCTGCTGGCATTCCTGTCCGGATGCGCCACGGTTCCGCCGAATGCGGGGCAGGACCCGCGGGACCCGCTGGAGTCCTTCAATCGGCAGGTGTTCGAGTTCAACGAGGGCCTCGACAAGGTGGTGCTGAAGCCGCTCGCGCAAGCCTACGACAAGGTGGTGCCCGTCCCGGTCCAGGAGTGCCTCTCGAACGGCTTCAGCAACCTGCGTGAACCGTCGAACGCCCTGAACAACCTGTTGCAGGGCAAGGCAAGCACGGCGGTCTCCGACGTGTGCCGCTTCGCGGTCAACACGACGGTGGGCCTGCTCGGGTGCTTCGACGTCGCTGCCCGCATGGGCCTCGAGAAGAGCCGCGAGGACTTCGGCCAGACGCTGGCGGTCTGGGGCGTGGGCAACGGGCCCTTCCTGGTGCTGCCGCTGTTCGGGCCGAGCACGATCCGCGACACGGCGGGCCTCGGCGTCGAAACGGTTCTCGACGTCAATTTCTGGATCGAGAACGTGGCGGTCCGCAACACGATCTTCGGCGTGCGCACGGTCAGTTTCCGCCATGAACTGCTGAAGACGGACGACCTGATCGCCGGTGCGGCGCTGGACAGGTACACGTTCATCCGGGATGGCTACCTGCAGCGGCGCCGCAACCTCGTGTTCGACGGCAATCCCCCGCGCGAGAAGGACCCGTACGACGAGGAAGACGAGCCGGCGGCGGACGGGGGTAAGGGTAGGCCCGGTCCACCGGCGGCCGGCGCCGACGTTAAGCCGTCATCCGCGCCGCAACCGGCGCAGTAACGCTTTCGATGAATGGGTGATCGATGTCCCTGCTGAAGACGCTCAAGTCCCTGACCAAGTCCGTTGCGTTCGGCGCAGCCGTGTTGGCCGCCGGTGCCGTTTCGGCGCAGGCCCCGGCTGCCGCGCCGTCCGCCCCCACCGCGCCCGAGGTGCTCGTGCGCGACCTGTCGAACGAGGTCCTCGCCACCATCAAGGCCGACAAGGCACTCGCGAGCGGCGATGTCAACCGGGTGCAGAAGCTCGTCGACGAGAAGATCCTTCCGTACGTCGAGTTCGAGAAGATGACCCGGCTCGCCGTGGGCCGCGGCTGGCGCCAGGCCACGCCCGAGCAGCGCGCCGCGCTGACGCGCGAGTTCCGCACCTTGCTCGTCCGCACCTACAGCGGGGCGCTGTCGCAGGTGACCGACCACAAGGTTGAGCTGCGGCCGTTCCGGGCCCAGCCCACCGATACCGACGTGCTGGTGCGCACCAGCGTCGTGGCGTCGCGCGGCGATCCGATCCAGCTCGACTACCGGCTGGAGAAGACCGACGCGGGCTGGAAGATCTACGACGTCAACATCCTCGGTGTGTGGCTCGTCGAGAACTACAAGACCCAGTTCGCCTCGCAGATCAACGCCGGCGGCGTCGACGGCCTGATCAAGACGCTGACCGATCGCAACCGGCAGCTCGAGCAGGGCAAGAAGGCCTGAGGCCGGCCATGCGCGTCGACACGACCGACATCGGCATGAACAGCGCGGCCGCGCTCGCCGCGGCCGGAATCGAAGCGATCCGCGGCGGCGACACCGCGTTCGACCTGTCCGCCGTGCGCACGTGCGACTCGTCGGCGGTCGCGGTCGTGCTCGCATGGCAGCGCGAGGCGCAGGCGCGGGGCGGCCGGTTGCAGCTCTCCGGCCTGCCGCCGGGCCTCCTGAGCCTCGCCACCGTCTACGGCGTCGCGCCGCTGCTGAACATCGCCGAGAGCTCCGGCTGACCCGTCGCCCGATTCCCCGCCGCCCGGGAGCCGGGCAGCCAGAAAAGAGCAGGGGCGGCGATTACAATCACGGGTTCTTCGCCGGCGCTGACGCGCCGCGTTCCCCGTGACTGCCGCCATCCAGGTTTCCTCCGTCACCAAGCGCTACGGCTCGCTCGCGGCGCTGGACAGCATCGACCTGGCCGTCGAGCCGGGCGAGTTCTTCGGCCTGCTCGGTCCGAACGGCGCCGGCAAGACGACCCTGATCTCGATCATCGCGGGCCTGGTGCGCGCGACCAGCGGCCGCGTGGCCGTGCTCGGCCATGACGTCGTCGATGACGCCCGGGCAGCGCGGCTGGCGCTCGGCGTCGTGCCGCAGGAACTCGCGTTCGACCCCTTCTTCACCGTGCGCGAGACGCTGGTCTTCCAGTCCGGCTACTTCGGCCTGCGGGCGAATGGCGCGTGGATCGACGAGGTGCTCGAGAACCTCGGGCTGACGTCGAAGGCGGACACCAACATGCGCGCGCTGTCGGGCGGCATGAAGCGGCGCGTGCTGGTGGCGCAGGCGCTGGTGCACAAGCCGCCGGTGATCGTGCTCGACGAGCCGACCGCGGGCGTCGACGTCGAACTGCGGCAGACCCTCTGGTCCTTCATCCGCCGCCTGAACCGCGAAGGCCACACGATCGTCCTGACGACGCACTACCTCGAGGAAGCGCAGGCGCTCTGCCAGCGGATCGCGATGCTGAAGTCCGGCCGCGTCGTGGCGCTCGACTCCACGCGTGCGCTGCTGGCGCGCCTCGCCGGGCTGCAGATGACGCTGCGGGCACGCGGCGCGCTGCCGCCGTCCGTGCTGCAGCACCGGATCGACGAGCGCGACGGCGCCGTGCTGCTGCGCCTGTCGCAGCCGTCGGACGTCGCCGCGGTGCTCAACGCCTGCGCTGCCGCCGGCTGCATCCTCGACGACGTCGAGGTCGGCCGCGCGGACCTCGAGGACGTGTTCCTGCAGATCACGTCCGATCCGGCGAAGCGGAAGGCGGCATGAGCACAACCAACGCCGGCCTCGCCGACATTCGGCCCGGCGTCCCGGTCGCCGCCAGCGCCGAGAGTTCGGCGGCCGTGGCGTTCCGCACGCTGCTGGTCAAGGAGATGCTGCGCTTCTGGAAGGTGAGCTTCCAGACGATCGCCGCGCCCGTGCTGACTTCCGTGCTGTACCTGCTCGTGTTCGGGCACGTGCTCGAGGAGCACGTGGAGGCGTTGCCGGGCGTGAGCTACACGTCGTTCCTGGTTCCCGGCCTGGTGATGATGAGCGTGCTGCAGAACGCGTTCGCCAATTCGTCGTCCAGCCTGATCCAGTCGAAGATCATGGGCAGCCTGATCTTCGTCCTGCTGCCGCCGTTCTCGCACTGGCAGCTGTTCGGCGCGTACGTGACCGCGGCCGTGGTGCGCGGGGTCGTCGTCGGCGCGGGCGTGTTCGCGATCACGGCGTGGTTCGCGCCGCCTTCGTTCGCGGCGCCGCTCTGGTCGCTCGCGTTCGCGATCCTAGGCGCGGCGATGCTCGGCGCGCTGGGGCTGATCGCCGGCATCTGGGCTGACAAGTTCGACCAGCTGGCGGCATTCCAGAACTTCATCGTGATGCCGGCGACGTTCCTGTCCGGCGTGTTCTATTCCGTGCACGGCCTGCCGCCGTTCTGGCAGGGCGTGTCGCACTTCAATCCGTTCTTCTACATGATCGACGGCTTCCGCTACGGCTTCTTCGCGCAGTCCGACGTGAATCCGTGGATCAGCCTGGCGGTGGTCGCGGGGGCGTTCGCCGTGACCTGCGGCATCGCCCTCGCGCTGCTCGCGCGCGGCTTCAAGCTCCGGAACTGAGACCCCGATGGAACCCTCCCCCGAAGACGTGAAGCGCTACATCGCGCAGGGCCTCGACTGCGAACGCGTCGAGGTCGACGGCGATGGCCGCCACTTCCAGGCGCTGATCGTCAGTGCGGCATTCGCCGGCAAGACCCGCGTGGCGCGCCATCAGCTGGTCTACGCGGCGCTGGGCGAGCGCATGCGCGAGGAAGTCCACGCGCTGTCGATGCGCACGCTGACTCCCGAGGAGTTCCGGGGGCAGGGCGCGTGACTTCACGTCGATTTCACGGCGCGTTCGCAGCCGCTTCGAGCGGGGCGGCGACGCTGCGTGTCGAGCGTCCGCACGAGGCGGGCGCCGCACGGAGATCCTCGACATGCCCGACGCGTTGCTGCTCGACTCCCCGCGCATCACGCGCGCCGTCCACTTTCACCGCCCGCGGCCGCCGGTCGCGGGCCTCGCCATGGACAAGCTGAAGATTCGCGGCGGCAAGCCGCTCGGCGGGGAAGTGACGATCTCCGGCGCGAAGAACGCCGCACTGCCGATCCTCGCGGCAAGCCTGCTGACGCCCGACGAGTTCATCGTCGACAACGTTCCGCAGCTGCAGGACGTGGCGACGACGCTGAAGCTGCTGCGCCAGATGGGTGTCGCGGCCGAACGGGATGGCGCCACGGTTCGCCTGAAGGCCGACGCGGTGACGCACACCGAGGCGCCGTACGACATGGTGAAGACCATGCGGGCGTCGATCCTCGTGCTCGGTCCGCTGGTCGCGCGCTTCGGCGCCGCGCGCGTGTCGCTGCCCGGCGGCTGCGCCATCGGGGCGCGGCCCGTCGACCAGCACATCAAGGGGCTCGAGGCCCTCGGGGCGACGATCCGCATCGAGGGCGGCTTCGTGGTCGCCGCAGCGAAGCGGCTGAAAGGCACGCGCATCGTCACCGACATGGTGACGGTGACCGGCACCGAGAACCTGATGATGGCCGCGGCGCTGGCCGAGGGCGTGACGGTCATCGAGAACGCCGCGCGCGAGCCCGAGGTGGTCGACCTGGCGGACGCGCTCAACGCGATGGGGGCGCGCGTCTCGGGCGCGGGCACCAGCGCGATTGCGATCGAGGGGGTCGAGCGCCTGCACGGCGCGCGGCATCGGGTGATGCCGGACCGCATCGAGACCGGGACGTTCCTGACGGCCGTCGCGGCGGCGGGCGGCGAGGCGGCGCTGCGCGGCGTCGCCCCGCACACCTTCGATGCCGTGCTCGACAAGCTGCAGGAAGCCGGCGTGGAACTGCAGGCGGACGGCGACCTCCTGCGGGTGCGGATGTCCGGTCGTCCGCGCGCGGTGAGCCTGCGCACGGCGCCGTACCCGGGCTTCCCCACGGACATGCAGGCGCAGTTCATGGCGCTCGACTGCGTGGCGGACGGCGTCGGCCGGATCACCGAGACGATCTTCGAGAACCGCTTCATGCACGTGTCGGAACTGCAGCGGCTCGGCGCGAACATCGCGATCGAGGGCAACACGGCGGTCGTGCAGGGCGTGCCCAGGCTGACCGGCGCTCCGGTGATGGCGACCGACCTGCGGGCGTCCGCGTGCCTCGTCGTCGCCGCGCTTGCTGCCGAAGGCGAAACCGTGGTCGATCGCATTTACCATCTCGACCGGGGCTACGAAAAGATGGAAACCAAGCTGGCCGCGCTCGGAGCGCAGGTCGAAAGGGTCAAGTGATCACGCTGGCGCTGTCCAAGGGACGCATCTTCGACGAGACGAGGCCGCTGCTGGCGGCCGCGGGCATCGCGCCGCTGGAGGATCCGGAGACGTCCCGCAAGCTGATCATCGGCACGACGAGTCCCGACCTGCGGATCGTCGTCGTGCGCGCGTCGGACGTGCCGACCTACGTCCAGTACGGCGCGGCGGACTTCGGCGTCGCCGGCAAGGACGTGCTGATGGAGCATGGCGGCGCCGGTCTCTACCAGCCGGTCGACCTCAACATCGCGCGGTGCCGGCTCTGCGTCGCCGTGCCGGCGGGGTTCGACTACGCCAACGCCGTGCGCCGCGGCGCGCGACTTCGGGTGGCGACCAAGTACGTGCAGACGGCGCGCGAGCACTTCGCCGCCAAGGGCGTGCACGTCGACGTGATCAAGCTGTACGGGTCGATGGAACTGGCACCGCTGGCCGGGCTGGCCGACGTGATCGTCGACCTCGTGTCGTCCGGGGGCACGCTGAAGGCGAACAACCTGGTCGAGGTCGAGGAGATCGCGCCGATCTCGTCCCGGCTGATCGTCAACCAGTCGTCGATGAAACTGAAACGCGAGGCGCTGATGCCGATCGTCGAGCGCATCCAGCAGGCGGTGCGCGAATGAAGGTGAGGACGCTCGACAGCCGGCAGCCGACCTTCGACGCGCAGTTCGCCGAGCTGGTCGCCGTCGACACGGCGATCGATCGCGAGATCGACCGCGTCGCGGCCACGATCGTCGAAGAGGTCAGGACGCGCGGCGACGCCGCGCTGCTGGAGTACACGAACCGCTTCGACCGCATGCGCGCCTCCGCGGTCGCCGATCTCGAGATTCCGGCCGTGGAGATGCAGGCGGCGCTCGACGCGCTGCCTAACGACCAGCGGGTTGCCCTCGAGACGGCGGCGCGCCGCATACGCGCGTACCACGAGCGCCAGGTGGCGACGACCTGGACCTACACGGAGGAAGACGGCACCGAGCTGGGCCAGCGCGTGAACGCGCTCGACAGCGTCGGCCTGTACGTGCCGGGTGGACTCGCGGCCTATCCGTCGTCACTGCTGATGAACGCACTGCCCGCGCACGTGGCCGGCGTCGAGAACATCGTGTTGGTCGTGCCGACGCCGGATGGCAGGCGCAACCCGCTGGTGCTCGCGGCTGCGGCGCTGGCCGGCGTCTCGCGCGCGTTCGCGATCGGCGGCGCGCAGGCCGTCGCGGCGCTGGCGTACGGAACGGAAACGGTGCCGGCCGTCGACAAGATCGTCGGGCCGGGCAACGCCTACGTGGCAGCCGCGAAGCGACGCGTGTTCGGCGTCGTCGGCATCGACATGATCGCCGGGCCGAGCGAGATCCTGGTCATCTGCGACGGCAGGACCGATCCGGACTGGATCGCCATGGATCTCTTCTCGCAAGCGGAGCACGACGAACTGGCGCAGTCGATCCTGCTGACGCCCGATCCGGCCTTCATCGAACAGGTGCAGGCGTCCATCGCGAAGCTGCTGCCGACGATGCCGCGGCGCGCGATCATCGAACAGTCGCTGGGAAACCGCGGCGCCCTGATCCTGACCCGGGACCTCGAGGAAGCCTGCGCAATCGCCGACCGGATCGCGCCCGAGCACCTCGAGATCTCGACCGACGAGCCGGAGCGGTGGGCCGCGAAGATCCGGCACGCGGGTGCGCTGTTCCTCGGCCGCCACACCAGCGAAGCGCTCGGCGACTACTGCGCCGGGCCCAACCACGTGCTGCCGACCGCACGCACGGCGCGCTTCTCCTCCCCGCTGGGCGTCTACGACTTCCAGAAGCGCACCAGCCTGATCCGCGTGTCGGAGGCCGGCGCGCAGACGCTCGGGCGCGTCGCGGCGACGCTCGCGCGCGGCGAGCAGTTGCCCGCGCACGCCGCCAGCGCGGAGTACCGGCTGAAGCCGCGATGAGCGCCGACCGACCCGACCTCTCGGTGCTGCGCGACGACGTGCGTGCGATCAGCGCCTACCCGGTGCCGAGCGCCGCCGGGCTGATCAAGCTCGACGCGATGGAGAACCCGTTTTCGCTGCCGCCCGGCCTGGCGCAGCAGCTTGGCGATCGGCTCGGGCGCACCGCGCTGAATCGCTATCCGCCGTCCGATCCCCGCGCGTTCAAGGAGCGGCTGGCGCGCGCGATGGGTGTCCCCGAGGGGATGTCGTTGATGCTCGGCAACGGCTCCGACGAACTGATCCACCTCTTGATCCAGGCATGCGCCCGGCCCGACGCCGTGGTGCTGTCGCCGTCACCGAGTTTCGTGATGTACGAGATGTCGGCGCGCTTCAACCGGTGCCATTTCGTCGGCGTGCCGCTGAAGGCGGACTTCTCGCTCGACGCGCCGGCGCTGCTCGCCGCGATCGCCGAGCACCGGCCCGCGGTCGTGTTCATCTCGCATCCGAACAACCCGACCGGCAACCTGTTCGATCGCGCGGTGGTCGAGCGGGTGCTGGAGGCGGCGCCCGGCGTCGTCGTGATCGACGAGGCCTACCTGCCGTTCGCGCAGGACACCTGGATGCCGGAGCTGCCCCGCCGGCCGAACATGCTGGTGCTGCGGACCATGTCGAAGCTGGGACTGGCCGGCATCCGTCTCGGTTACCTCGCTGGCCACCCCGATTGGATCGAGCAGTTCGACAAGGTCCGCCCGCCGTACAACGTCAACGTGCTGACGCTGGCGGCGGCCGACCTGATGCTCGAGAACCTGGCCGTGCTCGACGGGCAGGCCGCCACGCTGCGCGCGGAGCGCGGCAGGCTCGCCGCGGCGCTGGCCGAAAGCCGCGGCGTTCTCGCGTTCCCTTCGGCGGCGAATTTCATCCTGTTCCGCGTCGTCCGCCCCGACCACGTGTTTGCGGGACTGAAGGAGCGCGGCATACTGATCAAGAACGTCTCGCGGATGCACCCGCGGATCGAAGGGTGCCTGCGCGTGACCGTCGGCACCGCGGCCGAGAACCAGACCTTCATCAAGGCGCTGCGCGCCGTCATCGGGACATCACAATGACCCCAGCTTCCCGTCGAGCCGAGGTGGTTCGCGACACCAAGGAGACGCAGATCCGCGTGGCCGTCGACCTCGACGGCAGCGGGCGGTCCGAGTTGTCGACCGGCATCGGCTTCTTCGACCACATGCTCGAGCAGATCGCGCGCCACGGGCTGGTCGACCTCGTCGTGCAGGCCAGGGGCGACCTGCACGTCGACGGCCACCACACGGTCGAGGACGTCGGCATCACGCTCGGCCAGGCGTTTGCCCGGGCGGTCGCCGACAAGGCCGGCGTGCGGCGCTACGGCCACGCGTACGTTCCGCTCGACGAGGCGCTGTCGCGCGTGGTCATCGATCTTTCCGGACGGCCGGAGCTCATCTGGAACGTGCGCTTCACGCGGTCGATGATCGGCGAGTTCGACGTCGACCTCGCGCACGAGTTCTTCCAGGGCTTCGTCAACCACGCTCTGGTCACGCTGCACGTCGACAACCTGCGCGGCGACAACGCGCATCACCAGTGCGAGACGGTCTTCAAGGCCTTCGCCCGCGCGCTGCGGATGGCCGTCGAACTCGACCCCCGCGCCGCGGGGATGATTCCTTCGACCAAGGGGACGCTGTAGTTCCCGCGGTCGCCCGAAGAGAATGATTGCAGTCGTCGATTTCGGCATGGGTAACCTGCGCTCGGTCGCCAAGGCGATCGAGCACGTTGCGCCGAAGGAGACTGTCACGATCACCTCCGACGCCGCGGCGATCCGCCGGGCCGATCGCGTGGTCTTCCCGGGCCAGGGCGCGATGCCGGACTGCATGCGCTACCTGAGGGAGTACGGGCTCGACGAGGCGGTGCGCGAGGCGGCGGCCAGCAAGCCGCTGCTGGCCGTGTGCATCGGGGAGCAGATGCTGTTCGATCGCAGCGAAGAGGGCGACACGCCGGGCCTGGGGCTGTTCGCCGGTTCGGTGGTCCGCTTTCGCGACGAGGCGATGCGCCTGCCCGACGGACAGCGGCTGAAGGTCCCGCACATGGGGTGGAACCGCGTCCGCCAGATGCAGGCGCACCCGCTCTGGGACGGGATTCCGGACGAAAGCTGGTTCTACTTCGTCCACAGCTACTATGTGGTGCCCGCGGATCCGCGAGTGTCCGCTGGCGAAAGTACTTACGGCGGCGCCTTTACCTGCGTGGTCGCGAGCGATAATATTTTCGCCACCCAGTTTCACCCGGAAAAGAGCTCTGCAGCCGGGCTGCGCATCTACGAGAACTTCACGCGCTGGAATCCCTGACCGCGTTTTGAGGCCATACTGGCTTCCGCGGCACCTCCCGGCGACCTCCTCTCAGCGCTCCTCCCCACTTCTCGACCTGTCACCCGCCCGCGGGTACCACCGGCATGCTCCTCATCCCCGCCATCGACATCAAGGACGGACGTTGCGTTCGCCTGCAGCAAGGCGACATGGAAAACAACGTGACGGTGTTCTCCGACGACCCCGTCGCGATGGCCCGGCACTGGCTCGCGCAGGGCGCCCGTCGCCTGCACATCGTGGACCTGAACGGCGCCCGCTCCGGCCATCCGGTGAATGAAACGGTGATCCGCAAGATCATCAAGGCGGTCGGCGACGACCTGCCGGTGCAACTGGGCGGAGGCATCCGCGACCTCGACACCATCGAGCGCTACATCGACGACGGCGTGAGCTTCGTCGTCATCGGCACGGCCGCCGTCAAGAACCCGGGCTTCCTGCACGACGCGTGCGGCGCGTTCGCGGGTCACGTGATCGTCGCCCTCGACGCCAAGGGTGGCAAGGTCGCTACCGACGGCTGGAGCAAGCTCACCGGCCACGACGTGACCGACCTCGCCAAGAAGTTCGAGGACTACGGCGCGGAGGCGATCCTCTACACCGACATCGGACGCGACGGCATGATGTCGGGCGTCAACCTCGAAGCGACGGTCGAGCTCGCCCGCCACGTGAAGATCCCCGTGATCGCCAGCGGCGGCATCGCGAGCATGAAGGACATCGAGCAGCTGTGCGCGGTCGAGCCCGAGGGCGTCGAAGGCGCGATCCTCGGCCGCTCGCTTTACGAAGGCGCGATCGACTTCAAGGCGGCGCAGGAGCGCGCCGACGAGCTCGGCGCCTGACGCCGCGATGCCTGCGGGCATCCACTATCCTGCGGGTCTGTTCCCGCCCCGCCATGCTCGCCAAACGCATCATTCCGTGCCTCGACGTGACCGCCGGTCGCGTCGTCAAGGGCGTCAACTTCGTCAGCCTGCGCGACGCCGGTGACCCGGTCGAGATCGCGCGCCGCTACGACGAGCAGGGCGCGGACGAACTGACGTTCCTCGACATCACCGCGAGCTCCGACCAGCGCGACATCATCCTGCACGTGATCGAAGCGGTCGCCGAGCAGGTCTTCATCCCGCTCACCGTCGGCGGTGGCGTGCGCAAGGTGGAGGACGTCCGGCGGCTGCTGAATGCAGGCGCCGACAAGATCTCGATCAACACGTCCGCCGTGCAGAACCCGCAACTGGTGGCCGACGCCAGCGGCCGCTTCGGCTCGCAGTGCATCGTCGTGGCCGTCGACGCACGCCGCCGGCAGGCGGACGACCCGTCGCAGGGCTGGGAGGTCTACACGCACGGCGGCCGCACATCCACGGGGCTCGACGCCGTCGCATGGGCGCGCCGGGTGGCCGAACTGGGCGCCGGCGAGATCCTGCTCACCAGCATGGATCGCGACGGCACCAAGCAGGGCTTCGACCTCGAACTGACGCGCGCGGTGTCCGATGCGGTGCCGGTACCGGTGATCGCCTCTGGCGGCGTCGGCACGCTGCAGCACCTGGCCGACGGCGTCCTGAAGGGACGGGCCGACGCGGTGCTGGCGGCGTCGATCTTCCACTACGGCGAGTTCACCGTCGGGCAGGCGAAGGCCTACATGGCGCAGCAGGGCATAGCGATGCGGGAGGTCGAATGAGCGACTGGCTCGACGCCGTCCGGTTCGACGCCGACGGCCTGGTCACGGTGATCGCGCAGGATGCCGTGAGCGGGCGGGTGCTGATGGTCGCGTGGGCCAACCGCGAGGCGCTGTCGGAAACGGCGGCGTCCGGCCAGGCGGTCTACTGGTCGCGCTCGCGCAAGCGGCTCTGGCGCAAAGGCGAGGAGTCGGGGCATCGGCAGCGGGTGGCCGAGGTGCGCCTCGACTGCGACGGCGACGCCGTCCTGTACGCTGTTGAACAGGTCGGGGGGATCGCCTGTCATACGGGACGGGAGAGTTGTTTCTATCAGCGGCTCGAGGGCGAGCGCTGGGAGGCCGTCGATCCCGTGCTCAAGGACCCCGAACTGATCTACCGGAAGTGACCGAGACCCGTGCCGCGATGAGCGACGCCATCCTGAAGCAGCTGGCCGACGTGATCGACTCCCGCAAGGGGGGCGACGCCGAGTCCTCGTACGTCGCGCGCCTGTTTGCGCGGGGCGACGATGCGATCCTCAAGAAGATCGGCGAGGAGGCGACCGAGGCGGTGATGGCCGCCAAGGACGGCGCCAAGGACCGCATCGTCGGCGAGACGGCCGACCTGTGGTTCCACTGCATGATCATGCTGTCGCATTACGGGCTGCGGCCCGAGGACGTCCTGGCCGAACTGCAGCGGCGCGCCGGAACGTCGGGCATCGAGGAAAAGGCGCTGCGGAAGGCGCGCGAACGGGACGGCCTGTGAGGGAGGGGCGATGAGCGGATGCCTGTTTTGCCGGATTGCGAACGGGGAGATCCCGAGCAAGAAGGTGTACGAGGACGACGACGTGCTCGCGTTCCACGACATCCACCCGGCCGCCCCGGTGCACTTCCTGATGGTCCCGAAAAAGCACGTGGATTCCCTCGTTGAAGCCGGGCCGGAGCACGAGGGGCTATTCGGTAAAATGCTGGGGCTTGCGCCTCGCCTCGCGAAAGATCAAGGCTGCGAGAACGGCTTTCGGGTTGTGATCAACAACGGGCCCGACGGCGGGCAAGAGGTCAATCACTTGCATATCCACATCCTGGGCGGCCCCCGCCCGTGGAAACGTCTGTAGGAGTCTCGAATGGGTTCATTTTCGATCTGGCATTGGCTGATCGTCCTGCTGGTCATCATCCTGGTGTTCGGCACGGCCAAGCTCAAGAACATGGGCAAGGACCTCGGTGGCGCGATCAAGGGCTTCAAGGAAGGCATGAAAGAGGGGTCGGACGAGGTCGCCGACAGCACGGCCGGCGACAAGCCCAAGCAGGTTCCCGGCCAGACGATCGACGTCCAGGCCAAAGAGAAGTCCTGATCTCCCCGATGACCGACGTCGCCCCGGCGTTCGACCCCCGGTCGGCCGCCGGCGCGCTGGCGCATCGGCATGTTTGACTTCAGTTTCAGCGAGCTTGCGTTGATCGGCGCCGTCGCGCTGGTCGTGCTCGGCCCCGAGCGGCTGCCGAAGGTCGCGCGCACGGTGGGCGAGTGGGCCGGCAAGGCGCAGCGCTACGTCGCGCAGGTGAAGGCCGACGTCACGCGCGAAATGGAAGTTGCCGAGTTGAAGAAGCTCCAGGAGCAGGCGCGGGACGTCGCGCGCTCGATCGAGACCTCCGTGCAGGAAGGCGTGTCCGGCCTGAAGTCGGGACTCGACTCGACCGCGACGGCCCTGAACCCGGGCCTCGAGACCTCGTCCTCATCGTCGTCGTCGATCTCGCCGGAGCTGGATTCGAGCTCGGGCGACTACTCGTGGGAAGGCGCCGGCGAGAGCTGGCAGTCGCACCGGTTCCGCCGGCGCTACAAGCCCGGGCCCAGCATCGACGCGCTGTCCGAGGAAATCGCCAGGCTCAAGCGGCAGCTGGCGATGCCCGAAGCGCAAGGCGTCGCGCGGCACAAGTACGCGCCGCGCTCGCGCATGAGCCGGCCACGGATCCGTCGATGACCACGCAGGGCGGCACTGGCGACACACCCGGGACGGCGGAACCAGCGCCGGAGCAGAGCTTCCTGTCGCACCTGATCGAACTGCGGACGCGCCTGGTGCGCTCGGCGATCGCGATCCTCGTCGTGTTCCTCGCGCTGTCGCCCTTCATGAAGGAGATCTTCGACATCCTGTCGGAGCCGATGATGGCGGCGCTGCCGGCGGGTTCGAAGCTGCTCGCCACCGGCGTGATCACGCCTTTCATGGTGCCGCTGAAGGTCACGCTGTTTTCCGCCTTCATCATCGCGTTGCCGTACGTGCTGTGGCAGGTGTGGGCGTTCGTCGCGCCCGGCCTGTACCGGCACGAGAAGAAGCTGGCGGCGCCCCTGATCTTCTCGAGCGTCGCGATGTTCGGCGTCGGCATGGCGTACTGCTACTTCGTCGTCTTCCAGCTCGTCTTCCGCTTCATCGCGGGCTTCGCGCCCATCTCCGTGAACGTGTCGCCGGACATCGAGGCCTACTTCGGCTTCGTGATGGGCATGTTCCTCGCCTTCGGACTTACGTTCGAGGTGCCGATCGTCGTCGTGCTGCTCGTCCGCTTCGGCATCGCCAGCGTCGAGAAGCTGAAGCAGGTGCGTCCGTACGTGATCGTCGGCGCGTTCATCGTCGCGGCCATCTTCACGCCGCCCGACGTCGTGTCGCAGTTGCTGCTGGCGATTCCGCTGGTGCTGCTGTACGAACTCGGGATCATTCTTGCCCGGTTCGTCTCGAAGCCGAAGCCTGCGGAAGAGTCCTCGCCGCAGGAAGCCTCCTGACCCCCGCCCGGCGGCCGCTCCCCGATGCGACGCCGGGCCCTTGCCCTGTTCCTTTCGATCCTCGGCGCCGCCTTTGTCGCGCAGGCGCAGCCGGCCGGCGTCGTGCCGGCCGACGATCCGGACACCGCGGCCGGCTGGGCCGCGTATCGCGCTGATCGCCACGAAGAGGCGATCGAGCACTACCGCAGGGCCGCGGCCCGCAACGAACGCGTGGCCCAGTTCAACCTCGCCGTCATGCTGCTCGCGGGCGAGGGCGCCCCCGCCGATCCGGTCGAGGGTGTGAGCTGGCTGCGCAAGTCCGCGGACCTCGGGTTCGCGCGCGCGCAGTACGCCCTTGCACTGCTGTACGAGCGGGGCGAGCACGTCGAGCGGTCGCTGCCGCAGGCCACGAACTGGTTCCGGCGCGCCGCGGACCAGGGCCATCTCGACGCGCAGGTGAGCATGGGCACGCAGTACTTCCTCGGGCGCGGCGCGCCGCGCGACTACCGCGAGGCGGCGCGGTGGTACGAGCGGGCCGCCGAGCAGGGCGACGAAGGGTCCGCGTACATCGTCGCGAGCCTGTACGAGAAGGGGGAAGGCGTCGCGCAGGACCGCGTGCGTGCCTTCTACTGGTACAGCCGCGCGGCGGCGGGCGGAGATCCGGCCGCGGTCTACAAGGCGCGGGAAATGCGCGACCTGCTGTCGCGCTGACCGCGGCTACGGCGCCCGCTGGATCCGCGGCTGCGGGCGCTCGCCGACGGTGACCTGGACCTCGACTTCCCGGCCCTCGCGCGCAACCTTCACCCGCGCCGGCGTTCCCGGCGGCAACTGCGAGATCTGGTTCAGCATGGAGCGGCTGTTCTTCACCGGCTGGCCGTTGATCGTCAGCATCACGTCACCGGGTTCGAGGCCCGCGCGCCCCGCCGGACTCGTGCGCTGCACGCCCCTCAGGACGACGCCTTCGCTCTGCTGCAGTTTCAGCACCTCCGCCAGGTCCGGCGTCAGGTCTTCCGGCTCGACGCCGAAGTAGCCGCGCACGACCTTGCCGGCCTTGATCAGCTGGTCCATGACCTGGATGACGAGCGCCGACGGGATCGCGAAGCCGATGCCGATCGACCCGCCGGTGCGCGAGAAGATCGCGGTGTTGATCCCGACCAGGTGGCCGTTCGAGTCCACCAGCGCGCCGCCCGAGTTGCCCTGGTTGATCGCCGCGTCGGTCTGGATGAAGTTCTCGAAGGTGTTGATGCCGAGGTTCGTTCGGCCCAGCGCCGACACGATCCCCATCGTCACCGTCTGGCCGACGTCGAACGGATTGCCGATGGCGAGGACGACGTCACCGACCTTCAGGGACTCGGAGCGACCGAAGGTGATGACCGGCAGGTCCTTCGCCTCGATCTTCAGCACGGCGAGATCGCTCTCCGGGTCGGCGCCGACCAGTCGTGCCTCGACTTGCCGGCCATCGGACAGGGCGACCGCGATCTCGTCGGCCGCCTGCACGACGTGGTTGTTGGTCAGCACGTAGCCGTCGGCGCTGGCGATCACGCCGGAGCCGAGGCTCGCCACCCGGTCGGCGCCGCTGCGCGAGTCGCCGAAGAAGTAGCGGTAGAGGGGATCCTCGGGCGCACCCCGGCGCCGCACTTCCTGCGTCGTGTAGACGTTGACCACCGCGGGCGCCGCGCGGTTGACGGCATCCGAGTACGAGGTCAGCGCGTTGGCCCGCGGCGCGTCCGGGGCAGTGGCCTGCCTGATCGCCACCTCGGCCGACCCGGCGGACGAAGCAGGCGTGCCGGGCGACCGGTCGATCCACTCGGGGCGCAGCGTCGAGACGATGAACAGCAGCGCCAGGCCGACCGTGGTCGCTTGGGCGAAGGTCAGCCACAGTCGACGCAGCATCACGGCGTGCTCTCCCTGGTCCAGACGACCTCGACCGGAGGCGCTACTTGCGCTTCAGTTCGTCGCGGATCTCGCGCAGCAGCACGACGTCCTCGGGGGTCGCGGCCGGCGCGGCGTCGAGGCGGCTCTTCACCCGGTTGACCGCTTTGACCATCCAGAAGATCACGAACGCGAGGATGACGAAGTTCAGCAGGACCGTGATGAAATTGCCCCAGGCGAACACGACTGCGCTCTTCTGGGCGACGTCCAGCGGCGCACCGGCCGGTACGGTGCCGGAGAGGATCCAGTACTTGTTGGTGAAGTCGACGGCACCGCCCAGCATCGCGTTGATCACCGGCATGACGACGTCCCTGACCAGCGAATCGACGATCTTGCCGAAGGCCGCGCCGATGATGATGCCGACCGCCAGGTCGATGACGTTGCCCTTGACCGCGAATTCGCGGAACTCCTTCAGCATTCCCATCCCGATCTCCTTCGTGCCGCGTTCGTTCATGACCCGCCCGCAAGTGTAGCGGCCGGGCGGTCGCCGCTGCCCGCGGGATTCGGTCGGGGTGGACGGATCAAGTAGAATCGCGGGCTGCCAGCGGAGCGGGCAGTGTGGTCAGATGGGCAGGCAAGCCGTCCGGGCCCGTCCGCTTCGGCGCTGCCTTCCGGATACTTTTCAACTTCGGGGTTTTCAATGTCCACCTCCACATCCCTTCCGAGTGGCCAGGCGCCCGATTCGGCGTCGGTCGACAAGGAGCGGCGCAACGCGCTCATCGTGACCTGCGCCGTCGGCGGAGTCGGCGTCGCGGCGGTGGCCGCGCCGTTCCTGGCCTCGCTGGCGCCATCCGAACGCGCAAAGGCGGCCGGCGCCCCGGTCGAGGTGGACCTCTCGTCGATTCCCGCCGGCGACAAGATGGTGGTCGAGTGGCGCGGGCTGCCGGTGTGGGTCCTGCGCCGCACGCCGGAGATGCTGCAGTCGATCCGGAAGGTGGACGGCGAAGTGGCCGACCCGCAGTCGCTGCGCACGCAGTATCCGACCCCCGAGTACGCGCGCAACGAGTACCGCTCGATCAAGCCGGAATTCCTGATCACCGTCGGCGTCTGCACGCACCTCGGCTGCTCGCCGTCCGGCCCGTACCAGGCCGGCTCGAGTGCGGTGCTCGGCAATGATCCCGGCTTCGTGTGCCCGTGCCACGGTTCGACCTTCGACCTGGCCGGCCGCGTGTTCAAGAACAAGCCGGCGCCGGACAACCTCCCGGTGCCGCCTCACAAGTACTTGTCCGACACCGTCGTGCTGATCGGCGACGACTCCAAGGCCTGATCAGGCAACTGAACGGGGAACAAGAATGGCAGAACAGAAGAGCCAGTACACCGGCCTGCTCGGCTGGGTCGACGAGCGCATGCCGACCCTCATGTCGGAGTACAAGAAGCACCTCTCCGAGTACTACGCGCCGAAGAACTTCAACGTCTGGTACATCTTCGGCGGGCTTGCGATCACGGTGCTCGTGATCCAGATCGTCACCGGCATCTTCCTGGTGATGAACTACAAGCCGGACGCGAACCTCGCTTTCGCCTCCGTCGAGTACATCATGCGCGACGTGCCGGGCGGCTGGTTTATCCGCTACATGCACTCGACCGGGGCGTCGGCCTTCTTCGTGGTCGTCTACCTGCACATGTTCCGCGGGCTGATGTACGGCAGCTACCGCAAGCCGCGCGAGCTCGTGTGGATCTTCGGCTGCCTGATCTTCCTGATGCTGATGGCCGAGGCGTTCTTCGGCTACCTGCTGCCGTGGGGGCAGATGAGCTACTGGGGCGCGCAGGTCATCGTGAACCTGTTCGGAGCCATCCCGCTGATCGGGCCGGACCTCGCCGTGTTCATCCGCGGCGACTACGTGATCGGCGACGCCACGCTGAACCGCTTCTTCGCCTTCCACGTGATCGCGATCCCGCTGGTGCTGCTCGGCCTCGTCGTCGCCCACATCCTGGCGCTGCACGACGTCGGCTCGAACAACCCGGACGGCGTCGAGATCAAGAAGCACAAGGACGCGGCCGGGCGGCCGCTCGACGGCATCCCCTTCCACCCGTACTACACGGTGCACGACATCTTCTGGACGGCGATCTTCCTGATCCTGTTCTTCGCCGTCGTGTTCTTCGCCCCCGAGATGGGCGGCTACTTCCTCGAGTTGAACAATTTCATCCCGGCCGATCCGCTGACGACGCCGAATCACATTGCGCCGGTCTGGGACTTCACGCCCTTCTACTCGATCCTGCGCGCGACCACCGAGCAGTTCATGCTCTGGCTAGCGGTCGGCACGATCGGCATGGCGGCCCTGACGATCCTGTCGATCCGCCATGCGATGGCGCGCGGCGC
>JBFZCF010000009.1:0-20452 GCA_041308065.1 Burkholderiales bacterium | reverse complement strand
CTTCGGTGGCTCGGGCGGCGCCGGCTTCGCCGGGTTCGCCTCGCCGCGGAACCAGCGCCAGGCCCAGTAGACGTAGCCCGAGAACGCGTAGGCGCAGAACAGCGTGAACAGCGCGATCGGCGGGTCCGACGACACGACGAAGATCAGCGCGATCAGCGCGACCAGGACCCAGAACGGAACGCTGCGGCCGACGTGGAAGCTCTTGCCGCTGTAGAAAGGCGCGCTCGAGACCATGGTGAAGCCCGCATAGACGGTCAGCGCGAAGGCGACCCAGGGCAGCCACGTCTCGCGGATCGGGAACTTGTTGTCGATCGCCAGCCACACGAAGCCGGCGATCAGCGCGGCCGACGCCGGACTCGGCAGTCCCTGGAAGAAGCGCTTGTCGACCACGCCCAGGTTGGCGTTGAAGCGCGCGAGCCGCAGCGCCGCGCCGGCGCAGTACACGAACGCCGCCGCCCAGCCCCACCGGCCAAGGTCCTTCAGGATCCACTCGTACATCACCAGCGCCGGCGCGACGCCGAACGAGGTCATGTCTGAGAGCGAGTCGAACTGCTCCCCGAACGCGCTCTGCGTGTTCGTGAGCCGCGCCACCCGGCCGTCCATGCCGTCGAGGACCATGGCCGCGAAGATGGCGATGGCGGCCAGCTCGAAACGATTGCCCATCGCCTGCACGATCGCGAAGAAGCCCGCGAACAGCGCTGCCATCGTGAACAGGTTGGGCAGCAGGTAGATGCCGCGGCGCCGCGCGGTCGGCGGCGCCTCCGCCGCGAGCGGTGCGGCCGCGGGCAGGCCGTAGGGACGCGCCTTGCGGCGACGGAATCTCATGCGAGCTCGGCCAGCACGGTGGTGGTCGCGTGCACGACGTCACCGACGGCCACCTTCGGGCGCGCGGTCAGCGGCAGGTACACATCGACGCGCGAGCCGAAGCGGATGAAGCCATAGCGCTCGCCGCGAGCGAGGCGCTGCCCGACCTTCGCGTAGCACAGGATGCGGCGCGCGATCAGTCCGGCGACCTGCACGACCGCAATCCGCTCGCCGTCCGCGAGCCGCATCACCATCGCGTTGCGCTCGTTCTCGCTCGAGGCCTTGTCGAGGTCGGCGTTGACGAACTTGCCGGCGCTGTACTGGATGAGTTCGACGGTCCCGTCGACCGGAGCGCGGTTGCTGTGCACGTTGAACACGTTCATGAACACGCTGATCAGCAGCGTGTCGCGTTCCGTCAGCGGGTCGCGCACCTTCTCGACCTTGACGATGCGGCCGTCGGCCGGCGACAGCACCGCATTCGGCTGGGTCGGCACCGCGCGCGGCGGATCGCGGAAGAACTGGATGACGAAGAGCGCGACCAGCCACAGCGGCACCGACCAGGCGAAGCCGGCCACGGCCCAGACGATGACGGCCACGGCGAGCGCGCCTGCGATGAACGGCCAGCCCTCGCGGGCCAGGATGGGATGCGGATAGTTCAAGGGCAATGTCCCTGAAGGATCAGGGACATATGGTATCGGAACGGGTCGCCCCGGCGCTCAGGGAAGCAGGCGCGCCTTGCCGCTCACGGTCAGGCGCTCGGTGGAGCGCCCGGACTCGAAGCTCGGCGGCGGCGCGCTCGCGTCCGACGCCATCATCGGCGCCTGCCGCATCATCATCGGCTGCGGCCCGCCTTCGCGCACGCCGAAGTTCACCTCTTCTACGCGCAGCCGCGCCGGCGAGCTGCCCATGGCGCTGGCGGCGGACGCGAAGCGCGTGTTGAGGTTTGCCGTCGCCATCTGGATCAGTTGCGCGTCGACCTTGTCCCGCGCGGCCCTCGACAGGCGGAAGTCGATGCCGCCGAGCGCGAGGTAGGACTGCACCGACGAGACGGTGCGCGGCAATGCGGCCAGGTTCTCCGTGCGCAGCGTAACGCCCTGCCGCACGCGCCAGCCGACGATCGAGCGCGCGGAGCCGCTCGAGTAAACCGGATAGCTGCTGTAGCCGGACGTTTCCACCTGGGCTTTCGGATCGGCGCGCTTCAGCGCGGCCGTGCCGTCGCCGACGCGCTGGTTCACGAGTCCCTGCGCCTTGGTCAGGTCCGCGTCCTGCGCTTCGTAGAAGAAGCTGGCGACCGCCTCGTCGTTGGCCACCTCGATCTCGGCCGCGCCGGTCATCAGGATCACCGTGCCGGTATTCGGCGGCGCGATGGGCGGCGTCTGCGCCGCCACGGGCAGGGCCATCATTGGTATCGAACACGTGATCAGGGCCATCAATCGCTTCATCGGTGTCCTTCCGAACGGTGGTGACCGCACTGTAAACGCAGCGCGGCCGGCGCCGGGGTCGATCCCGGGCCGGCCGCGACAGGAGGAACCCCGCGACTTACCGTGCCTAGTTCTTCGACTGGTCGACCAGCCGGTTGGCCTTGATCCACGGCATCATCGCGCGCAGCTTCTCTCCCACCTGCTCGATCTGGTGCTCGGCCATCAGGCGACGACGCGCGTTCAGCGTGGTCGCTCCGGCGCGGTTCTCCAGGACGAAGCTCTTCGCGTACTCGCCGGTCTGGATGTCCTTCAGCGCCTGGCGCATCGCGTTCTTCGTCTCCTCCGTGATGATCTTCGGACCGGTCACGTACTCGCCGTACTCGGCGTTGTTGGAGATCGAGTAGTTCATGTTGGCGATGCCGCCCTCGTAGATCAGGTCGACGATCAGCTTCAGCTCGTGCAGGCACTCGAAGTACGCCATCTCCGGCGCGTAGCCCGCCTCGACCAGCGTCTCGAAGCCGCACTTGATCAGCTCGACGGTGCCGCCGCACAGCACGGTCTGCTCGCCGAACAGGTCGGTCTCGGTCTCCTCGCGGAAGTTGGTTTCGATGATCCCCGCCTTGCCGCCGCCGATCGCCGCCGCGTACGACAGTGCGAGCTCGCGCGCCATGCCCGAGGCGTCCTTGTGGATCGCGACCAGCATCGGCACGCCGCCGCCCTGCTTGAACGTCGAGCGCACCGTGTGGCCCGGCGCCTTCGGCGCGATCATGATCACGTCGAGATCGGCCCGCGCCTGGATCAGCCCGTAGTGGATGTTGAAGCCGTGCGCGAACGCGAGCGCCGCGCCCTGCTTCATGTTCGGGCCGATCGCCTCGGAGTAGACCTGCGCGTGGTTCTCGTCCGGCAGCAGGATCATGACGATGTCGGCGTCCTTCACCGCTTCCGCCACTTCCTTGACCGCGAGCCCCGCGCCCTCGGCTTTCTTCCACGACACGCCGCCCTTGCGCAGGCCGATGGTGACCTTCACGCCGGAGTCCGTCAGGTTCTGTGCGTGCGCGTGGCCCTGCGAGCCGTAGCCGACGATCGTGACCTTCTTGCCCTTGACCAGCGAGAGGTCGGCGTCCTTGTCGTAGTAGACCTTCATCTTGTGTTTCCCCTTAAGTAACTGGTTAGACCCTCAGGACACGTTCGCCGCGGCCCACCCCGGACCCGCCCGTGCGGACCGTTTCGAGGATCGCCGTGCGGTCGACGGCCTGGATGAACGCGTCGAGCTTCCCGGAGTTGCCGGTCAGTTCGATCGTGTACGTGCGCTCGGTGACGTCGATGATGCGGCCGCGGAAGATGTCCGCCATGCGCTTCATCTCCTCGCGTTCCTTGCCCACCGCGCGCACCTTGATCAGCATGAGCTCGCGCTCGATGTAGTCGCCCTCGGTGAGGTCGACCACCTTCACGACCTCGATCAGCCGGTTCAGGTGCTTGGTGATCTGCTCGATGATGTCGTCGGAACCGACCGACACGATCGTCATCCGCGACAGCGACGCGTCCTCCGTCGGCGCGACCGTGAGCGTCTCGATGTTGTAGCCGCGCGCCGAGAACAGGCCGACCACGCGGGACAGCGCGCCGGGCTCGTTTTCCAGCAGCACCGAGATGATGTGCCTCATAGGTTTTCCGATCCGAGCAGCATTTCCGTGAGACCTTTCCCCGCCTTCACCATCGGCCAGACGTTTTCCTTCTGGTCGGTGATGAAGTCGAGGAACACCAGGCGGTCCCTGTACTTGCCGAACGCCTCCTTCAGGGCTGGCTCGACGTCGGCGGGACTCTCGATCCGCAGGCCGACGTGCCCGTAGCTCTCCGCAAGGCGCACGAAGTCCGGCAGCGCGTCCATGTACGACTCCGAATAGCGGCTGCCGTACTCGATCTGCTGCCACTGCCGCACCATGCCGAGGTAGCGGTTGTTCAGGTTGCAGATCTTCGGCGTCAGGCGGTACTGCTTGCAGGTCGACAGTTCCTGGATGCACATCTGGATCGACGCTTCGCCGGTGATGACCGCGACGCTCGCGTCCGGGTTCGCCATCTGCACGCCCATCGCGTACGGAAGCCCCACGCCCATGGTCCCGAGGCCGCCCGAGTTGATCCAGCGGCGCGGCTTGTCGAAACGGTAGTACTGCGCGGCCCACATCTGGTGCTGGCCGACGTCCGACGTGATGAACGCGTCGCCGCCCGTGACCTCCCACAGCTTCTCTACCACGTACTGCGGCTTGATCAGGTCGCCGTTCTGCTCGTAGCGCAGGCACTCCCGCTTGCGCCACTCGTTGATCTGGTCCCACCAGGCCGTGAGATGCGCCGCGTCCGGCCGCGCGCTCGTCGCCTCGATCTGCGACAGCAGTTCGGCGAGCACTTCGCGTACGTCGCCGACGATCGGCACGTCGACCTTGACCCGCTTGCTGATCGACGACGGGTCGACGTCGACGTGGACGATCTTGCGCGGGCTGGAGGCGAAGTGCTTCGGGTTGCCGATCACGCGGTCGTCGAAGCGCGCGCCGACGGCAAGCAGCACGTCGCAGTTCTGCATGGCCATGTTGGCCTCGTACGTGCCGTGCATGCCGAGCATTCCGACGAACTTCGGATCGCTCGCCTTGAACCCGCCCAGCCCCATCAGCGTGTTGGTGCACGGGAAGCCGAGCAGGTTGACGAGCCGGTTCAGGAGGTCGGACGAATCGGACAGGATGACGCCGCCGCCGGTGTAGATCATCGGGCGCTCCGCCGACAGCAGCAGCTGGACCGCCTTCTTGATCTGCCCCTGGTGGCCCTTGACCACCGGCTTGTAGGAGCGCATCTCCATCTCGCGCGGATAGTGATACTCCGCCTTCGCGACGGTCACGTCCTTCGGGATGTCGACGAGGACCGGGCCGGGCCGGCCGGTCTGCGCGATGTAGAACGCCTTCTTCATCGTGCTCGCCAGGTCGCGCACGTCCTTCACGAGGAAGTTGTGCTTCACGCACGGGCGCGTGATGCCGACCGTGTCGCACTCCTGGAAAGCGTCCTGGCCGATCGCGTGGGTCGGCACCTGGCCGGTCACGATGACCATCGGTATCGAATCCATGTACGCGGTGGCGATCCCGGTCACGGCATTGGTGACCCCGGGGCCGCTGGTGACGAGCGCCACGCCGACGCGCTGGCTGGAGCGCGAATAGGCGTCTGCCGCATGCACCGCGGCCTGCTCGTGCCGAACGAGGATGTGCTGGAACTTGTCCTGCTTGAAGATCTCGTCGTAGATGTACAGGACGGCGCCTCCGGGATAGCCGAAGACGTGGGTGACTCCTTCATCCTGCAAACAACGTACGACGATCTCGGCGCCGGTGAGTTGCATTTCGCGAACCCTCTCAAAGTCCACTGGAAATTGATCGGATGCCGTTCCATACCCGCTTGTGGCAGGCGGTGCGGCGGGCGCTTCTGGCGGTTACAACGGGATAGGCTGCAGTCGCTGAGCTTTGTTCTTGTGTTACAAGAGGGCGGGACGATACTGCACCGCACAACATTGTGCAAACCTGCGTCGATGGCGCGCGACACGGGCCCGCGCAGTCCTTCCTGCTAGGATGCCTCGCACCCTGCATCTTCGATCGGGTCCCTCCCGGAACATCGCCGCATCGTTCCATGGCCCGGATGAATGGCTTCCGCCGAAGAACTCTCCGCCTTCCTGGCCAGTGTCGAACGCCGCGCCTTCAAGCAGGCGAAGTTCGCCGTGCGCGATGCCGACGGCGCGCTTGACATCGTGCAGGACGCGATGCTCAAGCTTTCCGAGCACTACGGCGCCCGCCCGGCCGCCGAACTCCCGCTTCTGTTCACACGGATCCTGCAGAACACGATCCACGACTACTTTCGCCGCCAGAAGGTACGCTCGACCTGGGTCACGCTTTTCTCGGCACTGGGTGGCCGGGACAACGAGGATGATGCGGATCCGCTCGAGACGCTCGAGGCGCTCGCCGGGTCCGACGGGGCCGAAAGCGCTGCCGACAAGGTCGAGCGGTCGCAGGTGATCGCGATCATCGAGGAGGAGATTTCCCGCCTTCCGGCCCGTCAACGGGAGGCGTTCGTGATGCGTTACTGGGAGGAGATGGATGTGGCCGAAACCGCCGCGGCGATGGGCTGCTCCGAGGGGAGCGTCAAGACTCACTGTTCGCGGGCCACCCACGCCCTGGCCAAGGCCTTGAGCGCTCGAGGCATAACACTATGAATGAAAACGAATTCGGCTATCGCGTCCGGCAAGCGCTCAACGAAGGTGCCGAGCGTCTCGACTACAAGACCGCCTATCGCCTCGAACAGGCCCGCCGCAAGGCCCTGACGGCCCACCGCGCCGAAGCCGCGCCCGCGTATCGCCCCGTTTTGGTGCCCGCCGGCGGCCCGCCGCTGGAAGAAGACGGCCATGTGGGCTGGGCCCAGCGGCTCGGCCTGGCGGCCCCGCTGTTCGCACTGATCGTCGGATTCGTCGGCATCTACCAGTGGCAGCAGGAGCGCCGGATTTCCGAGCTTGCCGACATGGACTTCGCCGTGCTGCTCGACGACGCACCCATCGGTACATACGCCGACAAGGGCTTCGGAACGCTGCTCCAGACCGGCACCGACGAGATCTGACCGGAGACCGGGTGCAGCCCTACGTCACTCGGGTCCTCCTGCTGGTCGGCGCGGCCCTGGTCGCCTGCCAGCCGTCATCGCAGCCGCCGGCCCCTTTGCCGACCGCCGCCGCCCCCAAGGAAGCGCCGACCCCGGTGCCGGTGCCCGCTCCCGAGTCGGTGCGGCCGGCGTGGAGCGAACTCACCCCGGCGCAGCGCGAGGCCCTGGCACCCCTGCGCGACTTGTGGGCCGGGCTCGAGGCGGACTCCAAGAAGCGGTGGCTTGAGGTTGCGAAGAAGTATCCGAACCTGTCCATCGAAGGCAAGCAGCGTGTGCATGAGCGCATGGAGGAACTGGCAAAGCTCACGCCCGAGCAGCGCCGAGTCGCCCGGGAGAACTTCCGCCGGGCCTACCAGCTCCCCGCCGACCAGCGCCAGCAGAGGCTGCAGAAGTATCAGGAACTGCCCGAGGAAAAGAAGCGCGAACTGGCCGAGCGCGCGCCGAAGAAGGAGGAGCGGACCCGGTTGCAGCCCGCCCAAGTGAAGCCGGCCGCCGTGCCGGACGCGGCTGCCGTGAAGTCCGAGCCGCCCGCACCGTCTGAATCGGCAACGTCGACGGCGCCGGACGCGCCGTCCACGGTGCCGAGTGCGCCCGCGGCGCCTCCGCCGGAACCCCTGCCGGAAATCAAGCCATAGCGTCCGCCGGGCACGCCCTGAGCCGCCGCTAGACTCGCCGGGTGTCCCTGCCCCCGTCCGCGTCCTTCCAGCCCGCCAGCCTCGCGCTGCGCCTGGCCGCGATGATCTACGAAGCCGTGCTGCTCTTCGGCGTCGTGTTCATCGTCGCCTACGCGCTGCTCGCGCTGTTCCAGTGGAAGTACCCCTTGCCCCCGGGTCCTCGGGCCGCGTTGCAGGCTGTCCTCTTTCTCGCGATCGGCGGCTACTTCGTCTGGTGCTGGTCGCGTTCCGGCCAGACGCTGGCGCTGAAGACCTGGAACCTGAAGGTGCTCGATGAGAGCAACGACCCACCCTCGGTGGGGCGTGCGATGGCGCGCTACGCGCTCGCATGGCACCTCTGGCTGCCGGGGCTGGCCTGGGTGTATCTCTTCCAATCGAATGCGCTGGCCGATCTCGGCGCGCTGGCGACGGGATTCGCCGTGCTGCTGCTGCCCGCGCTGGCCGATCCGCAGCGGCGACTGCTGCACGACCGCTGGACGCGGACCCGCGTCGTGCGCCTCCGCACCTAGGGCGGCTTCAGGCGACCAGCCGGAACGGATCGGGATCGCGCGCGAAGAGCCGGTGGTTCACCGCCGACTCGCGCCGCCGGATCGTCGCGAGGAACTCCCTCGCGCCGCCCATCGCGACGAATGCGTCGAACCCGCGCTGCAGGAAGTGATGCAGGTGCGACAGTCCCCACATCTCGGCGGGGCCCTTCATCATGTGCAGCATCGTGGACAGCATCGGGTAGCGCGCGAGCTTGTCGAGCGCCTTGCCGATGTCGTCGACCACCTCGATCTGCCGCTCGCGCTCGGCTTCGCTGGCAACCGTCGGATAGACCTCGGCGTAGTTCGAGGCCGTGACCGGCAAGGCGATCCTGCGCGCCATCTCGGAGTCGAAGCGTTCCGACATTTCGTCCAGTTGCACCGCGAGCAGCAGCGTCTCGAGCGCGCGCGTGGGCAGCATCTTCGCCAGCGTCGGCACCACGCGCTGCGCCTCGGCGTCGCGGCGATCGAAGTCCTGCGCGCCGTACAGCTCCTCGAGGAAGAACTCGCAGGGTTCGCGGTAACGCTCAGAAGCGAGCAGGTCCGGGTACGTGGCACGCAGGCGATCGGCCTGGAACTGCTTGACGGCGCGCCAGCGCCTCGACAACTGCGGATCGGCCGCCAGCTGGCCGCGCAGCGTCATCACGGCGGCGAGCGCCAGGGTGAGTCGGTTCTGCAGGTCGGTGTCGGCGGCGCCGAACATCGTTTTCAGGCCGGCCGACGGCCGGCGGCAAGGGTCAGGTGCGAAGCTGGCGGCCGGCAAAGCCGCGCGGGATCGCGCTCATCAGCTTACGCGTGTATTCGTTCTGGGGATCCGCGTAGATGGCGTCGGCCGGTCCCCGCTCGACGATGGCGCCCTGGTTCATCACCAGCATGTCGTCCGCCATGTACTTCACCACCGCGAGGTCGTGGCTGATGAACACGTAGGTCATGCCGAACTCGTCCTGCAGGTCGAGCAGCAGGTTCAGCACCGTCGCCTGCACCGACACGTCGAGCGCCGACACCGACTCGTCGCAGATGAGCACGTCGGGCTTCATCGACAGGCAGCGCGCGATCGCGATGCGCTGCCGCTGCCCGCCCGAGAACTCGTGCGGGTACTTGTGGACGCTGTCCTCGGCCAGGCCGACGCGCTGCGACAGCGCGACGGCCAGTTCGAACCGGTCGTTGTCGCTCGCGCCGATGCCGTGGATCTTCATCGGCTCGGTCAGGATCTGGCCGACCGTGAAGCGCGGATTCAGGCTCGCGAACGGATTCTGGAAGATGATCTGGATCCTGCGCCGGTACGCCATCATCTCCCGGTCGCTCAGCGCCAGCAGGTCGGTGCCGTCGTACAGGACCTGCCCGGCCGTGGCCTGCGTCAGCCGCATCAGCATCATTCCGACGGTGGTCTTGCCGGAGCCCGATTCGCCGACCACGCCGAGCGTCCGGCCGCGATACAGTTCGAAGCTCGCGTCCTTCACGGCCTCGATCGTCTTGCGCTTCAGCAGTCCGGTCTTCAGGCGGTATTCCTTGCGCAGCCCCCTGGCCTCGACCAGCGGCTTCGACTCCTGGGCGCGCGCCTGCCGCGTCTCCACCGTGATCTGCGGCGCGTCGCCGCCGTTGCGCATGAAGTCGTCGATCACCGGCAGCCGCCGCGGCTTCACGTCCAGCCGCGGACGGCAGGCGAGCAGCGCCTTCGTGTAGGCGTCGCGCGGGCTCGCGAAGATCTGGTCGACCGGTCCGGACTCGCGCACCGTGCCGTCGCGCATCACGACGACGCTGTCGGCGATCTCGCCGACCAGCCCGAGGTCGTGGCTGATGAACAGCATGCTCATGCGGTGCTTGGCCCGCAGGCGCGCCATCAGTTCGAGGATCTGGCGCTGCACGGTGACGTCGAGCGCGGTGGTCGGTTCGTCGGCGATCAGAAGCTTCGGCTCGCACGCGATCGCCATCGCGATCATCACGCGCTGCTGCTGCCCGCCCGACAGTTCGTGCGGGTAGGCGTCGATCCGCGCCCTGGGCTCCGGGATGCCGACCTCGTTCATCAGTTCGAGCACGCGGTCGCCGAGCGCGCGGCCCGCGAGGTCGGTGTGCAGCTTCAGCACCTCCGCAATCTGCCAGCCCACCGTGAAGACCGGGTTCAGCGACGTCATCGGCTCCTGGAAGATGACCGAGATGTCCTTGCCGCGGATCTTGCGCAGTTCGTCTTCGGAGGCGGTGCGCAGGTTGCGGCCCGCGAAGGAGATGCGGCTGTCGGCGCCGACGATCGCGTTTTCCGGCAGCAACCGGACGATCGACATCGCCGAGACGCTCTTGCCCGAGCCCGACTCGCCAACCAGGGCGAGCGTGCCGTTCTCCGGCACCTCGAAGCTGATGTCGCGCACCGCCTCGACGACGCGGTGCTTGCCGAGTCGGAAGGAGACCTTCAGGTTCTGGACGGAAACGAGCGTGCTCATCGGAGCTTCGGATCGAGCGCGTCGCGCAGCGCATCGGTGAACAGCGAGAACGCCGTGACGAACGTCGCCATGAAGATGGTCGCGGCGGCGAGTTGCCACCAGTGGCCGAGCACGAGCTCGGCCTGCGCCTCGGACAGCATCGTGCCCCACGACACCTGGTCGACCGGCACGCCGAGGCCGAGGAACGACAGGATGACCTCGGCCTTGATGAATCCGACCACGTACAGCGACATCCGCACCAGGACCACGTGGCTGACGTTCGGGAGGATGTGCACGAACATCCGGGCCAGGTGGCTGGTGCCGATCGCTTCGGCCGCCTTCACGTACTCGCGGTTGCTGTGCTTGATGTACTCGGCGCGCACCAGCCGGTACATGCCGGTCCAGCCGACGAGCCCGAGGATCAGGATGACGGTGCCGATGCCGCGTCCGAGCACCGCGGCGAACGCGAAGATCAGCAGGATGTCCGGAATCGACGTGAAGACGTTGTAGACCCACTCGAGGAAGTCGCCGACCTTGCCGCCGACGTACCCGGACAGCGCGCCGAGGATCGTGCCGATGATGGTGGCGAGCACGGCGGCGAACAGGCCGACGAAGATCGAGATCTCCGCGCCCTTGATCGCCTTGCCGAGCACGTCGCGCCCGAGCCGGTCGGCGCCGAACGGAAGTGTCTCGGCCCGCGGCGGCTCGCTGACCTGGATCTTCGCCGCACGCTCCTTCCACTCGTCGTACTTGGGCGCCAGCGGGTCGATGTCGGACAGGTCGACCGGCTTGGCGTCACTGGACACCGCGTTGGCGAGCGGATCGACGCCGGTCTGCTTCGCCTTCGGGCCCATGAAGGTGGGCGGCGCGTCGGGCACCGCGACTTCCTTCTGCCAGTCGCGCGCGACCAGGCCGACGGACGACAGCACGATCATCAGCACGAACACCGCGACGACGGCCAGCGAGACCATGCCGACGCGGTCGTTCTTCAGGCGCCGCCAGGCGGTGGCCCACACGCCGCGCGAGCGGGCCGGTTCGGGAGGCAGCTTGTAGGCTTCGACGGCGGCGTTCACGTCAGCCTCACTTCAGGACCACGCGCGGATCGACGGCGCGGTAGAGGATGTCGGCCGACAGGTTGATGACCATCGTCAGCACCGCGAGGTACACCGTCATCGCCTGGATCACCGGGTAGTCGCTGCGGTTGACGGCCAGCAGCACTTCGCGGCCGAGGCCGGGGATAGAGAAGAACGTCTCGATCAGGAACGACCCGACGAACACGCCGGGCAGCTGCAGCGCCACGTTCGTGAGCACCGGGATCATCGCGTTGCGCAGCACGTGCGTGAACAGCACGCGGTTCTCGCTGACACCCTTGGCGCGCGCGGTGCGCACGTAGTCCTGGTTGATCTCGTCCAGGAAGAAGCTGCGGTACAGGCGCGTGTACGGAGCAAGCGACACGAACACCGCGAGGATGATCGGCAGCACCGCATAGTGCGTCAGGTTGGTCCAGAAGCTGTCGCTCCAGCCCTGCACCGGGAACCAGCCAAGGTAGAAGCCGAACAGCCACTGGCCGACGATGATGTAGACGAGGAACGAGATCGACAGCGCGATCGTGGTGATGACCATGATCGCGCGGTCGGTGAGCGTGCCGCGCACGTACGCGACCGCCATCGCCGCGATGATGGCCAGCACGGTCTCGAGGATCAGGATCGGCAGCATCACCGTCAGCGTCGCCGGCAGGCGCGTGCGGAAGATGTTGCTGATCGCCTCGCCGGTCGCCCAGCTGTTGCCCCAGTTGAACGTGAAGATCGACTTCACGAAGATCCAGAGCTGGACGTACCACGGATCGTTGAGGCCGAGCTGCTGTCGGATCGCCTGGATCTGCTCGGGCGTGGCCAGCAGTCCGCCCAGGATCTCGGCGGGATCACCACCGAAGAACTTGAACAGGAAGAAGACGAACAGGATGACGCCCGCCAGTGTCGGGATCATCTGCCACAGTCTGCGTAAGATATATGCGGCCACGCGGGCTGCCGTCCTCTCGAGTCCGCGTCCAGACACCGCCCGAAGCGCGAAAGCGCGGATTATGCCGTCCGGGCCCGTGGATTCAAATCAACCTGAAGTCGACGCACCCGTGACGATCGAACGCGTATCGAAAAGCCGACGCGCACTGTCGAAAACCCTCGTGGCGCTGACCGCGCTCCCGGGCGTCGCCGCGCGTGCCGGGAACGCTCAGGCGACGCAGGACCGGCCGGCCGCCGGCCACAAGGTGCTGCGCTACGCGTTTCGCGTGGCCGAAACCGGGTTCGACCCCGCGCAGGTCAACGACCTGTACTCGAGCACGGTCATCGCGAACATCTTCGATTCGCCCCTCACGTACGACTTCCTCGCACGGCCGGCGAAGATCGTTCCCAATACCGCGGTCGGACTGCCGGAGGTGTCGGACGACTTCCGCACGCTGACGGTCCGCCTGCGACCCGGGATCTTCTTCCAGGATCACCCCGCCTTCCTGGGCCGAAAGCGCGAACTCGTCGCGCAGGATTACGTCTATTCGATCAAGCGCATCTACGACCCGAAGCTCAAGAGCCCGCGGGTGTACCTGCTCGAGAACGCGAAACTGCTGGGAATGACCGAGATCCGCGCCGCCGCCCTGAAGGGCGCCAGGTTCGACATCGACCGCGAGGTCGAGGGCGTGCGCGCGCTCGACCGCTACACCTTCCAGCTCCGCCTTGCGGAGCCGAGCCCGCGCTTCCACCTCTACCTCGCGGACAACTCGTTCCTGGGCGCGGTCGCGCGCGAGGTCGCGGAGATGTACGACGAGAAGCAGCTCCTCGGGAATCCGGTCGGCACCGGGCCATTCCGGCTGGCCGACTGGCGCCGCTCGTCGCGCATGGTGCTCGAGCGCAATCCCGGCTACCGCGACGACGTGTACGACCCGCAAGCGACGGCCGGCGACGCCGTCGGGGAAGCGATCGCGGCCCAGCTGCGCGGCCGCAAGCTGCCGCTGGTGGATCGCGTCGAGGTCTACATCGTCGAGGAGAACCAGCCGCGCTGGCTGGCATTCCTGAACGGCGAGCACGACCTCGTCGACGAACTGCCGTACGACCTCGCGAACCTGGTCATCCCCAACGGCCAGCTCGCGCCCAACCTGCAGCGGCGCTCGATCCAGATGGACCGCGCGCCGCGCGCCAACGTGGACATGGCGCTGTTCAACATGGAGCACCCGGTGGTCGGCGGCTACACGCCGGAGAAAGTCGCGCTGCGCCGTGCGATCGGGCTGGCCTACGCGGCCGACGACGAGATCCGGCTGGTGCGCAAGGGGCAGTCGATTCCGTCGCAGTCGCCGGTGGCGCCACTCACGGCGGGCTACGACCCGGCGTTCAGGAGCGAGATGAGCGAGCACAGCCCGGCGCGCGCAAAGGCGCTGCTCGACGCGTTCGGCTATATCGATCACAACGGCGACGGCTGGCGCGAATTGCCCGACGGCTCGCCACTGAAGCTCGAAATGGCGACCCAGCCCGACCAGCTGTCGCGCCAGCTCGACGAGATCTGGAAGCGGAGCATGACCGCGGTCGGGCTGCAGATTGACTTCAAGCCGGCCAAGTGGCCGGAGAACCTGAAGAACTCGCGCGCGGGCAAGCTGATGATGTGGCGCGTCGGCTGGGTGGCCGCGCAGCCGGACGGCGACACCTTCCTCGCGCTCGGCTACGGTCCCAACAAGGGCCAGGCCAACCACGCCCGCTTCGACCTGCCCGCCTTCGACCGGCTCTACGCGCAGCAGCGCACGATCCCGGACGGCGCGGAGCGCGACGCCCTGTTCCACGAAGCCAAGCGGCTGTTCGCGGCCTACGCACCGTACAAGTTCCTCGGTCACCGCATCGAGACCGCCGTCTATCACCCGTGGGTGATCGGATTCCGGCGGCATCCGTTCATGCGCGACTTCTGGAAATACATCGACATCGACCCCGAACTGCGGGCCCGGACCTTCACATGAACCTGTCCCTGTTGCTGCGCCGCGCCTCGGTCCTCTGCGCGGCCCTGTTGATCGCGTCCGCGGCCGCTGCCCAGGGCGAAGCGAAGAAGGTGCTGCGGTACGCCTTCCCGATCGCCGAGACCGGATTCGACACCGTGCAGCTGTCGGATCTCTACTCCCGCACGGTCACGGCAAACATCTTCGACGGCTTGTACATGTACGACCACCTCGCGCGCCCGTTCAAGATCAAGCCGAACACAGCAGTCGGAATGCCGGAGGTGTCGCCGGACTTCCGTGTCTGGACGGTGAAGATCCAGCCGGGCATCTACTTCGCCGACGACCCGGCGTTTAACGGCAAGAAGCGCGAGCTGGTCGCCCAGGACTACGTCTACGCGATGAAGCGCTTCTTCGACCCGCGCTGGAAGGCGCCTGCCTTCGCGAGCCTCAACGAACTGAAGATTGTCGGCATGTCTGCGCTGCGGGAAGAAGCGCTGAAGGAGAAGAAGCCCTTCAACTACGACCGCGAAGTCGAGGGCCTGCGCGCGCTCGACCGCTACACGGTCCAGTTCAGGTTCCAGGAGCCGGAGCCGCGCTTCATCCAGACGATCGCCGGCGGCGACCTGTTCGGCGCCGTGGCGCGTGAAGTGGTCGAGATGTACGGCGACAAAATGATGGGCCATCCCGTCGGCACCGGACCGTTCCGTCTCGTCGAGTGGCGTCGCAACTCGAAGATCGTGCTCGAGCGCAATCCGAACTACCGCGAGCGCATCTACGACGCCGAGCCGAACGCGGACGACGCCGAGGGGCAGGCGCTCGCCGCGCGGTTCCAGGGCCGCCGGCTGCCGATGATCGACCGCGTCGAGATCTCGATCATCGAGGAGCAGCAGCCGCGCTGGCTGTCGTTCCTCAATCGCCAGCAGGACTTCATCGAACGGCTGGCCGCGGAGTTCGTGCCGATCGCGGTGCCCAACGGCAAGCTTGCGCCGAACCTCGCGAAGCAGGACATCCAGGTCTTCCGCACGCTGGCATCCGACGTGACGCTGACCGTGTACAACATGGACAATCCGGTGCTCGGCGGTTACACGCCGGAGAAGGTGGCGCTGCGACGCGCGCTGAACCTCGCGTCCGACACTGACAAGGAGATCCGGCTGGCCCGCAAGGGGCAGGCGATCCCCGCGCAGTCGCCGCTGATGCCGAACACCTTCGGGTACGACCCGACCTTCAGGAGCGAGAACTCCGAGTACAGCCTGGCGCGAGCCAAGGCGCTGCTCGACATGTACGGCTACGTCGACCGGGACGGCGACGGCTGGCGCGACCTGCCGGACGGCTCTCCGCTGCTGATCGAGGTTGCCACGCAGCCCGACCAGCAGTCGCGCCAACTCGACGAACTGCATCGCAAGGACCTGGCGAACCTCGGCGTGAAGTCCGTGTTCAAGCCGGCCAAGTGGCCGGAGAACCTGAAGAACGCGCGTGCCGGCAAGCTGATGGTGTGGCGCGTCGGCCTGTCGGCGGCCTCGCCGGACGGCGGGCCATCGTTCGACCGCGGTTACAGCGGTCACCTCGGCGGCCAGAACCTGTCGCGCTTCAAGAACGAAGAGTACGACCGGATCTACACCAAGATGGCGATGCTGCCTGACGGCCCCGAGCGGCTCGACCTGTTCGCGCAGGCCAAGAAGATCCTCATCGCGTACGCGCCCTACAAGAACGGCGTGCACCGGATGCACACCGACCTCGCCTGGCCGTGGCTGATCGGCTACCGGCGCCCCCCGTACTGGAACGACTGGTGGTCGTACGTTGACATCGACACTGCGGAGCAGGCGAAGGCGAAGAAGTGAGGCGGCGCGGTTTCCTGCAGGGCAGCGCCGCGGTCGCGGCAACCGCGGCGACCGGACTGCCGTCGCCAAGTGCCGCCCAGGGCAAGCGCACCTTCCGCTGGGCGTTCAACGCCGCGGAGACCGGCTTCGACCCGGCGCAGATCTCCGACCTGTACTCCAACTACGTCGTTTCCAACATCATCGAGTCGCCGCTGCAGTACGACTTCCTCGCGCGGCCCGCCGAGTTGCGTCCCCGCACCGCCGCCGCGCTGCCGGAGGTATCAGGCGACTTCCGCACGTTCACCGTGCGGATCCGGCCGGGCATCTTCTTCCAGGAGGATCCGGCATTCAAGGGACAGAAACGCGAGCTGACGGCGCACGACCACGTCTACGCCACCAAGCGGATCTACGACCCGCGCTGGAAGAGCCCGCTGTTCTCGTCGCTCGCCAACTCGAAACTGCTCGGCCTGGACGAACTGCGCAAGCAGGCGCAGGCCACCGGACAGTTCGACTACGGCCGCGAAGTCGAAGGCCTGCGGGCGCTCGACCGCTACACGTTCCAGATCAGGCTGGCCGAACCCGAACCCCGCTTCATCCACAACCTTGCCGACTGCCGTGTCTTCGGCGCGGTCGCGCGCGAGGTGGTGGAGATGTACGGCGACGACATGATGGCGCACCCGGTCGGCACGGGACCGTTCGTCCTGGCCCAGTGGAAGCGCTCGTCGTTCATGGTGCTCGAGCGCAACCCGAACTTCCGCGAAGAGCTGTACGACGCCCGGCCGCCCGCCGACGACGTCCGCGCGCAGGAGATCGCGGCGCAGCTGAAGGGCCGCCGCCTGCCGATGGTGGATCGCGTCGAACTCTCGGTCATCAACGAGTCGCAGCCCCGCTGGCTGTCGTTCCTGAACGGCGAGCAGGACTGCGTCAACGTGCCGCTCGAGTTCATCAACCAGGCCGTGCCGTTCGGCAAGGTGGCGCCGGCGCTGGCGAAACAGGGCATCGAGCTCGATCGCATCATCAACCCGGACATCGTCGTCACGCTGTTCAACATGGACGACCCGACCATCGGCGGGTACACCCCGGAGAAGGTCGCGCTGCGACGCGCGATCAGCCTCGGCTACGACATCGACGAAGAGATCCGGCTGGTCCGCAACGATTCGATGCTGCCGGCGCAGTCGCCGGTGCCGCCGGGCGTGATCGGCTTCGATGCCGGTTTCCGGAGCGACATGAGCCGCTTCGACCGCGCAGCGGCGCGCGCGCTGCTGGACACGTACGGCTACCTGGACCGCGACGGCGACGGCTGGCGCGAGCACCCGGACGGCTCCCCGCTCGTGCTCTCGATGGCGTGCGAGTCGAGCCAGCTCGACCGCCGCTTCAACGAGGTGTGGAAGCGCCACATGAATGCGCTCGGACTCAGGATCGAGTTCCGCGTGAACCAGTGGCCGGAGAATGCGAAGAACGCCCGGGCCGGCAAGCTGATGATGTGGCAGCTCGGCTGGAGCGCGAGCGCGCCGGATGCGGACACGTTCTTCGCGGTCGCGTTCGGACCGAACAAGGGGGCGCCCAACTATTCGCGCTTCGTGAACAGGGAATACGATCGCCTGTACCAACTGCAGCGCACGATCGCGGACGGGCGGGAGCGCGAGGCCGCCATGTTCGAACTCAAGCGCCTCTTCGTCGCCTATATGCCGTACAAGGTGCACGGACACCGCTTCGTCAACGACGTGATGCATCCGTGGCTGGTCGGCTATCGCCGTCATCCGTACGCGCGCGACTTCTTCAAGCACATCGACGTCGACCCGGCGGGCCGCCACGCCGCGTGAGTCCGATGGACCGCCGTCGCTTCCTCGCTGCCGGCGCGGCCGCCCCGCTCGCCGCGGCCGCCACGACCCACGCGCCCCCGCGCGACCGCACACTGCGCGTGGCCTTCCCGTCACCCGAGACCGGCTTCGATCCGGCGCAGGTCCAGGACCAGTATTCGGCCCAGATCAACGCGCACATCTTCGACGCCCCGCTGCGCTGGGACTACATGGCGCGCCCGGCGCGGCTCGTGCCGAACACGACCGTCGGACTGCCGGAGGTGTCGAGCGACTTCCGCACCTTCACACTGCGCATCCGGCCCGGCATCTGGTTCCAGGACGACCCCGTGTTCAGGGGGCAGCGCCGCGAACTGGTGGCGGAGGACTACGCCTACTCGATCAAGCGTGTGTTCGACCCGCGTTGGAAGAGCCAGATGCTGTTCGAGCTCGAACCGGCGAAGATCCTCGGCCTCGATGAGGCAAGGCAGCGCGCGCTCAAGGGCGCGCCGTTCGACTACGCGGCACCGATCGAAGGCCTGCGCGCGCTCGACCGCTACACACTGCAGATCCGCCTGGCGGAGCCGGCGCCGCGCTTCGTGAACACGCTGACCCTCGCCACGCCGCTCGGCGCCGTCGCGCGCGAGATCGTCGAGGCGTACGGCGACCGGATCATGGAGCACCCGGTCGGCACGGGGCCGTTCCGGCTCGCCCACTGGACCCGGACATCCCGCATCGTCCTGGAGCGGAATCCGACGTATCGCGACGAGACCTGGGATTTCGACCCGCCCGCCGACCAGCCGGCCCTCGCAGCGGACGCCGCGCGGCTGCGCGGCCGCAAGGTGCCGCTGGTCGACCGCGTCGAGGTCACGATCGTCGAGGAGTCGCAACCGCGCTGGCTGTCGTTCGACCAGGGCGCGCTCGACCTGCTCGCCGTGCCCTTCGACTACGGGCCGATCGCCGCGCCCAACCGCGAGCTGGCCCCGCACCTCGCCCGCCGCGGCGTGCGGCTGCAGGCGACTCCGCTGGCCGACGTGTCGCTCGTCTACTTCAACATGGAGCATCCGGTCGTCGGCGGCTACGCGCCTGAGAAAGTGGCACTGCGCCGGGCGGTCAGCCTCGCCTTCGACAGCGGCCGCTACATCCGCGAGATCTTCCGCAGCAGCGCGGTCGCCGCCGACTCCCCGGTCGTGCCGGGCACCTTCGGCTACGACCCGGCGTTCCGCACCGAACTGTCCGAGTACAGCCCGGCCCGCGCGAAGGCGCTGCTCGACACCTACGGCTACGTCGACCGCAACGGCGACGGCTGGCGCGAGCAGCCGGACGGCTCGCCGCTCGTGCTCGAGATGGCCGCATCGACATCGCAACTCGAGCGACGCCAGAACGAGCAGTGGCGGCGCAGCATGGACGCCGTCGGACTGAAGATGGAGTTCCGGATCGCGCAGTGGCCCGAACTGCTGAAGCAGTCGCTGGCCGGCAAGCTGATGATGTGGGGCTTCGCCTGGGAGGCGGGGCAGCCGGACAGCGATCTGTTCTTCGGCCTCGCCTATGGCCCGAACCTCGGCTCGTCGAACGACGCACGCTTCGGTCTGCAGGCCTACGATGCCCTGTATGCGCAGCAGCGCCGCCTGCCGGACGGTCCGGAGCGGTTGGCGTTGCTGCGCGAGGCCAGCCGCCTGCTCGTCGCCTATATGCCGTACAAGTTCATCGCGCACCGCATCCAGCTCGACCTCTCACAGCCCTGGGTGCTCGGGTTCCGCCGCCCGCTGTTCACGACCCGGCTGTGGGCGTACCTCGACATCGACGCCACCGCGTCGCGCGGCTGAGATGCTCGCTCGCTACCTGAGGATCGGCGCGGTCATCCAGTTGCTGGCGGTGCTGGCGCTGGCGCATGCGCTGGTGCAGGCCGACGTGGATCGATGGTTCGCGATCGCCCTGGCCGCCTTGCTGCCCTTCGCGGTGCAGGGCGTGCCGCTCGCCGTCGAGTTCGTCACCGGAGCCCTGATCGACCGGCGTCCCGTGGCGCGCATCGGCTTGATCGAACTGGCCGCGGTCTGGTGGGGCGAGACGTGGCGCTCGTTCAAGGTGTTCAACATCGACCAGCCGTGGCGGGCCGACTTTCCCGAGCGCCCGCTGGCGCGCGATCCGGCGCGGCCGGCCGTGCTGCTGGTCCACGGCTACATGTGCAACCGGGCGACCTGGCGCCACTGGCTGATGGACGGGATCCCGTCACACTGGACGGTCGCCACCGTCAACCTCGAACCGGTCTTCGGCGCCGTCGAGCGCTACGCCGAGGGGGTCCACGACGCCGTCGAAGCGCTGCGGCGTGCCGCCGGCGCGGAGCGAATCACCCTCGTCTGCCACAGC
>JBFZCF010000008.1:0-23529 GCA_041308065.1 Burkholderiales bacterium | reverse complement strand
GCGTGCAAGTTCTGCCAGAACTGGGACATCTCGAAGAGCCGCGACATGGACCGGCTGATGGACCGGGCGTCGCCCGAAGCGATCGCCGAGGCCGCGGCCACCACCGGCTGCCGCAGCGTCGCGTTCACCTACAACGACCCGGTCATCTTCGCCGAGTACGCGATCGACACCGCGCGGGCCTGCCACGCCGCGGGCATCAGGACGGTGGCCGTGACCGCCGGCTACATCCACGCCGAGCCGCGCCGCGCGTTCTTCGAGGTGATGGATGCCGCCAACGTCGACCTGAAGGCATTCACCGACGAGTTCTACTTCAAGCTCACCGGCGCGCACCTGCAGCCCGTGCTCGACACGCTCAGGTACCTGGTGCGCGAGACCGCCTGCTGGACCGAGATCACGACGCTGCTGATTCCGGGGAAGAACGACTCGGACGACGAACTGCGCCGCATGAGCGCGTGGATCGCTTCCGAACTCGGCCCGCAGGTTCCTCTGCACTTCACCGCGTTCCATCCGGACTACAAGCTCGACGACGTGCCGGCGACACCGGGCACAACGCTGATGCGCGCGCGGCGGATCGCGCAGGAGGAAGGGCTGAAGCACGTCTACACCGGCAACGTGCACGACACGGAAGGCGGGACCACCTTCTGCGCGGAGTGCCACGCCGCGCTGATCGTGCGCGACTGGCACCGCATCCTGCGCTACGACGTCACCGAAGAGGGGCGCTGCCCGCACTGCACGAGCCTGCTCGCCGGGCGGTTCGAACGCTTCGAGGGGAGTTTCGGGTCGCGCCGGATTCCAGTCCGGCTCGCCCCGCGCGCCTGACGGGCGCCGCTCAGGCCGCGGCGGGCACGGCTTCGGCGGCGCGCTTGCGCGCCATGCCGATGATCTTCGCGGCGACCGGCAGTTCGAGGGCCAGGAACTCGGCCTCCATCGTCGAGCGATCGATCAGCCGCACGTGCTTCTTGCGCGCGATGGCCTTCGCGCCACGCTCGTAGCCTGCCTCGGCGACGATCGCCACGCGCAGCATCCCGATCTCGCGCGCCTGTTCGATCAGCGCCGTGATGCGGTCCACCGACACGCAGTCGTGCTGCACCACGAAGGCGTAGGCGCGGGCGGCGTCGTCGCGATGCCGCAGGACGAGTTCGATGGGCCAGATGGCCGGCGATGCCGGCGATCCGCGGTAACCGCGCGACTCGTACCAGGCGATCACCAGTTCGCGCAGCGGCACGCCGGCGGCGATCGAGTCCGCTTCGGACGGGTACCGCACCGACAAGGGCACCGCCCACCGGCGCAGGCGTTGCCGCACCGGCGCGGCAGCCGGCTGCTTCGACTGCGCCGGATCCACGACGATGTGCGAAATGAGTTCCTCGATCGGGTCCATGCCGGCGGCCGCGAGTTCCGGCGCGCTTGCCACGGCGCCGGCATGCACGACCGGCGAAACGTCCTTCCGCTCGGCGCTCGCCGCGAAGGCAGGCGCCGAAGCCTGGCCCGCGGCGGCTGGAACCGGATCGGCGGCCGCGGCGGCGCCCGCTGTCAGCAGCAGCTCCAGCGCTCGCTGCTCGCGTCCGTTCGACTCGGCGCGCAGGAACTCGGCGCGTCGTCGCACCCAGTGCAGCAGGGCGAACAAGGTCACGATGGCGCCGGCGAGGTAGAGGAGTGAGGGCACGCGCGAGCTGCTGGTCCGGTTCGGGCCGGGGCCGCCGCGACGGCGGGACCCTGGCTAGCTCTTATCGTGCCACGCAGAGCGGCAGGATCGCGCGGGAATTGGCGCACTAATGGCCCGCAAATTCGCCCGCAGATTCGGCCCGCAAAGCCGCCCGCAAGTTCGAGGCCCCCTGCTTCTTCCCGACGCCGCGCCCCGGCTTCCGACGTCGACCGCTTCGTAGAATCTGATGCGCTTCGCACGGATCGGATCGGGCCATGACACTGGCAGTCGTTCGCAGCCGCGGGTTGAACGGCATGGCCGCTCCCGAGGTGACCGTCGAGGTCCACCTGGCGAACGGGCTGCCGTCCTTCACGCTGGTCGGCCTGCCGGACACCGAGGTGCGCGAAGCCCGGGAGCGCGTCAGGGCCGCGCTGCAGAACAGCCGTTTCGACTTCCCGACCCGCCGCATCACCGTCAACCTCGGCCCGGCCGACCTGCCCAAGGAGTCCGGGCGCTTCGACCTTCCGATCGCGCTCGGGATCCTCGCCGCGAGCGACCAGTTGCCGAGCCGTTCGCTGGATGCGTTCGAGTTCGCGGGCGAGCTCTCACTCTCCGGTGAACTGCGCCCCGTGCGCGGCGCGCTCGCGATGGCCTTTGCGGTGACGCGCTCCACCGTCAAGCGCGCCGCGCGCGGCTTCGTCGTGCCGCGGGAGAGCGCCGACGAAGCGGCGCTGGTCGGCGAACTGCCGATCTACCCGGCGAGGACGCTGATCGAGGTCGTGCAGCATCTGCGCGCGGCGGCCGGCGACGACACCGGCGGCGCGATCCCGGTCCACGAGGCGGTGGTGCGGCTCACTCCACCCAACTACCCTGACCTGTCCGACGTCAGGGGCCAGGCAGCCGCCCGGCGCGCGCTCGAGATCGCCGCCGCGGGAGGCCACAGCGCGCTGCTGGTCGGCCCGCCCGGCACCGGCAAGTCGATGCTGGCGCAGCGCTTCGCCGGCATCCTTCCGCCGATGACCACCGACGAAGCGCTGGAGTCCGCCGCGGTGCTGAGCCTGGCCGGGCAGTTCGCGCCGCAGCGCTGGGCGACCCGCACGTGTCGCGCCCCGCATCACACCGCGAGCGCCGTCGCGCTCGTGGGCGGCGGCAGTCCTCCGATGCCCGGCGAAATCTCCCTGGCGCACCATGGCGTCCTCTTTCTCGACGAGCTGCCGGAATTCGAGCGGCGCGTGCTCGAAGTGCTGCGGCAGCCGCTCGAGGCGGGCACAGTGACGATCTCGCGCGCCGCGCGCCAGGTCGACTTCCCGGCGCGCTTCCAGCTGATTGCGGCGATGAATCCCTGTCCCTGCGGCTACGGCGGGCACAAGACGATCGCGTGCCGCTGCACGCCCGACCAGGTCGTGCGCTACCAGGACCGCATTTCGGGGCCGCTGCTCGACCGCATCGACATGCGCGTCGAGATGTCGTCGCTCACCCAGCAGGAGCTCGGCCAGCTGCCCGACGGCGAGCCGACCCGCTCGGTCGCGGCGCGCGTCCGCCAGGCCTACGACCGCGCGCTCGACCGACAGGGCAAGCCGAACGACCGGCTGGGCAGCCGCGAACTGCAGGCCTCCTGCCCCGTCGAGGGGGCGGTCAAGTCGCTGCTCCACTCCGCGACGATCCGGCTCGGATGGTCCATGCGCGCGTACCACCGGGTGCTCCGGGTATCCCGCACCATCGCCGATCTCGCCGGAGCCGCGGACATCGCGACATCGCATGTGGCTGAGGCAATCCAGTACCGGCGTGCGCTGCGCGAACGGTGAATCTGTCGTGTTTACGACAAACGCTCGACGAACGACGCCGAAAAGGACGACAATTCGCATCTTCCGGGAAAACCGGCGCCGGACGGCGCGCAGCACGATGGACAGTACCGTTTCCCCCTGCGGCAACGATTTCGACGCCGCCTTCGACCGCAACTTCGCACTGGCCGGTTTCATCCTGAACCGCTTCCTGGTGCATCACCTGCTCAGGATGGCCCGCCAGACCGACGGCGACTTCGAGAGCCTCGTGATCTGGAGCGCGCTGGCACTGCAGAACACGGCAGGCCTGCTCGGCCCCGGCGCGAAGCCGCTGACGCCGCTTCAGCCCGACGGCACGTTCCCCGACGCGCTCCTGCGCGCGAACGGGCTGCGTTCGAGCGACCTGGCCCAGATCACCGGCATCCCGCGCGAGACGGTGCGTCGCAAGCTCGAACGGCTGGCGACCCGCGGCCGCGTGAAGCGGCACGAGAACGGCCGCTGGCACGTCGTCTCGGCCTCAATGAGCCTCGAGATGCGCGATTTCATGCGCGAAACCGCCCGCAACTTCTGCGAAACCGCCCAGTTGCTCCAGGGCGCGATGCGCAACGGCGGCTAGGGCCTCGGGTCCTAGGGCCGGCCGAGGTACAGGTACACGGCGGAGTGGTCTCGGCTCGAGTAGCCAACGCCGAGATACAGCGGTCCCAGCGGCGAGTCGATACCGACGTAGAGGGCTCCTGCCGGAATCGTGATCCTGCCGTCGACGAACTCGCCCCTCCAGACGGGAATGAACGGCCGCGCGCGGGCCGCCTCCAGCGACGCGCCGAAGTACATGCCCTCGAACAGCGGGATGTCCGCGAGCTTGGTGCGATATCCGAGGCGCACGAATTGGAAGTCCTGCGTCCGCAGTTGCCCCTGTGCCAGCCCCGACAGCCGCAGGAATCCGCCGAGTTCGAACTGGTCGTAGAGCGGGATCGGATCCGACCCCAGCTTGCCGCCCGCCGACACGCTGAGTTCGAAGGTGTGGCGCCCGGCCGACGCGGCAGCCCCCGCCCCCGCCCGCCATCGGTTGTACGGGTTGTCGCCGCCGAGCGCGTCGAGCTGCGAGTACAGGTTTGCCGCCGCACCCCAGCCCCCGGTGGGGAAGTTCACGCCCGTGAACTGATCCAGCTTCAGGTCGAACACCGCGGCACGGATGTTCGTCGTTCCGCTTGATGGCAGCACAACCGACCCGCTCTGCTGGCTGAACCTGCGCTCGCCGATCGCGATACCAACGCGGGCCTGGCCGTACTGCAGGAAGTTCGCCCCGACGTCGAACTGCGCGACCCCCGACTGATCCTGGTACTCCGCGCTCAGCAGGTCGTCGACGTAAAGGTCCAGCGGCTTGTTCGAGTACCGCAACTGGGGCGCAACGAAGAAGTACTGCCGTTCCGACAGCGGCTGGTAGAACTCGGTGCCGAGCAGCACGTTGCGGCCGAGGACGACGTCGTTCCGCCACTCCGCGCCGAAGCTGTTGAGCGCCTTTGCCCGATGCGATGCGAAGAGGTTGAAGTACGAGCGCTGCCCCAGGTCCGCCGCGAGCTCGAGGCCGAAGCGCACGTAGTGCGTCTCCGGTTTCTCCTTCACCTTCACGGTCAGGACACCCTTGCCGTCGATTTCCTCGATGGTGTAGGCGACGTTCTCGAAGTCGCCGCGGCCGTAGATGCGACGCAGGTCGAGGTCGAGCGTTTCGCGGTCGATCGGCTTGCCGGCCTCGGTCTGCATCGACTGCAGCACGACCTGCGGATTGATGCGCTGCGTGCCCTCGACCCGGATCTCGTCGGCCACGGTGATCATCGCGGCGGTGCTCGCCGGCCCCTGGCGCGCGCGCAGCGCGGCGTACTGCTCGGGCGGCAGCGACAGCGCGCGCAGGCGCTCGGCGACCTTGCGCGCGCCCGCCTCGCCGATCGGCACCGTCTTGGTCAGGTTGTCGAAGTCGCCCGCGGAGAAATCGCCGAGCGCAGGCTCGATGAGGATGTCCTGCGGCGTCAGTTCCGCCAGCGAGCGCCGGACGTTCTGCTCGGTCAGGATGTTGATCATCTGTCCCGTCACGCTCAGCACCGAGGTGATCTCCTCGGGCTTCATCAGCGGCGTGCCCAGGTTCACGGCGATGACGACATCGGCACCCATCGAGCGCGCGACGTCGACCGGCAGGTTGCGCACCAGGCCGCCGTCGACGAGCTGGCGGTTGCCGACAGCGACCGGCGCCATCCCGCCCGGCACCGACATCGATGCCCGCATCGCCGTGATCAGGCTGCCGTCCTTCAGCACGACCATTTCGCCGGTGCCGAGGTCGGTGGCGATCGCGCGGAACGGAATCGACAACTGGTCGAAGCTGCGCACAGTCGTGAACTTCACCAGCTTGCGCAGCTGGGCCTCGACCGACACGCCGGTGATGATGCCCTTCGGCAGGACGATGCCGTCTGCCGTGAGGCCGAGCTCGGGAATGATGTAGGGCTGCTCGTCATCGGCCTTGCGCCGCATCGGCAGGTCGGCCCGGGGCGGGCGATCGGTGAACAGGTTCGCGGTGGTGATCGTCGCGATGTCCCGCTCCATTTCGGCGACGGAAGTGCCCGACGCGTAGGACGCGCCGACGATCGAACCCATGCTGGTGCCGACGATCACGTCCACCGGAACGCGCAGTTCCTCCAGCACCTTCAGCACGCCGACGTGCGCGGCGCCGCGCGCGCCGCCGCCGGACAGCACGAGGCCGATCTTCGGCCGCGCGGACGGTTGCGCGGCCGGGGCGACCTGCGATGGCGTGGATGGGGTCTGCGCAGTCGCCGACAGCGACGCAGCGAGGAGCAGGCAGGCAGACAAGTGCGCGGCGCGCGCCGAGACGGAAGGCAGCAGCATTCTGGCGTCCTGAAAGGCCGGGTCTCAGTGCCCGGCTCGGACGCCAGTTTAAGAGCTGGCTTCTGTTTCGGAAGTAATCCTTTGGTTTACTTGTTCACCGGCATCGTGAACTCGGGGCCCTTGCTCGACGCCGCGTCCGGCCAGCGCTGCATCACCGACTTGTAGCGCGTGTAGAAGCGGACCGCCTCCTCGCCGTAGGCGTGGTGGTCGCCGAACAGCGAGCGCTTCCAGCCGCCGAACGAGTGGAAGGCCATCGGCACCGGGATCGGCACGTTGATGCCGACCATGCCGACCTTCACGCGGCGCGCGAACTCGCGCGCGGTGCCGCCATCGGTCGTGTAGCAGGCGACGCCGTTGCCGAACTCGTGGCCGTTGACCAGGTCTAGCGCGGCGGCGAAGTCGGGGACGCGCACGACCGTCAGCACCGGGCCGAAGATCTCCTCGCGGTAGATCGACATGTCCGGCTGCGCGTGATCGAACAGCGTCGCGCCGAGGTAGAAGCCCTTGTCGCGGCCTGGAACGCTGTGGCGACGGCCGTCGCACACCAGGGTGGCCCCGCTCGCGATGCCCTGCTCGACGTAGCCGAGGATCTTCTGGCGATGCGCCTCGGTCACGACCGGGCCCATGTCGGCGTCCGGCTCCATGCCGTCCTTGATGCGCAGCTTCTTCACGCGCTCAGCGATCTTCGCCACCAGCTCGTCGCCGACGTGGCCGACCGCGACGGCGACGGAGATCGCCATGCAGCGCTCGCCGGCCGAGCCGTAGCCCGCGCCCACCAGGGCGTCGGCCGCCTGGTCGAGGTCGGCGTCGGGCATGACCACCATGTGGTTCTTCGCGCCGCCGAGCGCCTGCACGCGCTTGCCGCGCCGCGTGCCCTCGTTGTGGATGTACTCGGCGATCGGCGTCGATCCGACGAAGCTGACCGCCGCGATGTCCGGGTGCTGCAGGATCGCGTCGACCGCGGCCTTGTCGCCCTGCACGACGTTGAACGCGCCGTCCGGCAGGCCGGCCTGCTTCAACAGTTCGGCGATCAGCAGGCTGGCGGACGGGTCGCGCTCGGACGGTTTCAGCACGAACGTGTTGCCGCAGACGAGTGCCAGCGGGAACATCCACATCGGGACCATCACCGGGAAGTTGAACGGCGTGATGCCGGCGACGACGCCGAGCGGCTGGCGCAGCGAGAAGTTGTCGATGCCGCCGCCGATGTTGTCCGAGAACTGGCTCTTCAGCAGCTGCGGCGCGCCACAGGCGAACTCGACGACCTCCAGCCCGCGCTGCACCTCGCCCCGGGCGTCGGTGAACACCTTGCCGTGCTCGCGCGTGATGATCCGCGCGAGGTCGTCGTGATGACGGTCCAGCAGTTCCTTGAAGCGGAACATCACGCGCGCACGGTTCAGCGCCGACGTTTCGCTCCATGCCGGGAAGGCCGCGACGGCCGCGCGCACCGCGGCGTCGACCACCGGCGCGCCGCCGAGCTGCACCAGGCCGCTGACTTCGCCCGTGGCCGGGTTGAACACTTCGCCCGTGCGGTCCGCCGCGCCGGCATGGCGGGCGCCTCCGATCCAGTGGCCGATCTGCGCAATCCCCGTTTCCTGCTTGCCCATGCTGTCTCCTGCTTCCGGTTGCTTCCCTGCCGACGGCCCTATTCGACCGTGCCCAGCGCGTCGCGCAGCATCGACACCAGCTGGTCGATGTGCGACTTCTCGATGATCAGCGGCGGGCTCAGCGCGAAGATGTCGCCGGTGGTGCGCACCAGCACGCCCATCTCGAAGCACTTCACGAACGCCTCGTAGGCGCGCTTGCCGGGCGCCCCGGCGCGCGGCGCGAGCTCGATGCCGGCCACCAGCCCGAGGTTGCGCACGTCGATCACGTGGCGCGCGTCGCGCAGGCTGTGGACCGCGTCCTCGAAGTACGGCGCGATCGCCGCCGCGCGCGCGAAGGTCTGCTCGTCCTTGTAGAGCTGCTGCGTGGCGATGACCGCGGCCGCCGCCATCGGGTGGCCCGAATACGTGTATCCGTGCATGAACTCGATGCCGCCGACCGGAGTCGCGTCGATGACCGTGTCATGGATGCGGTTGTCGACGATCACGGCGCCCATCGGGATCGCCGCGTTGTTGATCGCCTTGGCGACCGTCATCATGTCCGGCCGCACATTGAAGAAGTCCGCCGCGAACGGCGTGCCGAGGCGCCCGAAGCCGGTGATCACCTCGTCGAAGATCAGCAGGATGCCGTGCTTCGTGCAGATCTCCCGCAGCCGCTCGAGGTAGCCCTTCGGCGGCAGCAGCACGCCGGTCGAGCCCGCGACCGGCTCCACGATCACCGCCGCGATGTTGCTCGCGTCGTGCAGCGTCACCAGGCGCTCGAGCTCGTCCGCGAACTCGGCGCCGTGCGCCGGCATCCCGCGCGAGTGCGCGTTGCGCGCCATGTCGTGCGTGGAACGCAGGTGATCGACGATCGCCATCAGCTGCGGGAAGGTCTTGCGGTTCCCGGGAATGCCGCCCACCGCGGTGCCGCCGAAGTTGACGCCGTGATAGCCCCGCTCGCGGCCGATGATCAGGCGCCGGCTCGGTTCGCCGCGCGCGCGGTGGTACGCGAGCGCGATCTTCATCGCGGTGTCGACCGACTCCGAACCGCTGTTGGTGAAGAACACGCGGTCCATGCCTTCGGGCGTGACCTCGGCGACCGCGGTGGCCGCCTCGAACACGAGCGGGTGCCCCATCTGGAACGTCGGCGCGAAGTCCATCGTCGCCGCCTGCCGCTGGATCGCCTCGACGATCGGCGCGCGGCAGTGCCCGGCGTTGACGCACCACAGGCCGGCCGTGCCATCGAGGATCTTTCGTCCCTCCGGCGTCGTGTAGTGCATGTCCTTCGCGCCAGCGAGAAGGCGCGGCGCCTGCTTGAACTGCCGGTTCGCCGTGAACGGCATCCAGAAGTGCTCCAGCGCGAGCGCGTCGGCGGAGACGGAGTGCGTCGTCGGGTTTTCGAGCTTCATGGGCGAAGTCCTCTGCGAACGGCCGGATCAGGAGACCAGCCGGAAGGAAGTGAAGAAGGTATCGAGCACCTCGGGCGGAATCTCGTCCTCGGCGCCCAACGCGACGACCTGAAAGAGCTGATCATCGACGATGAAGAATCGCGCGGCAAGCCGCGTCTTGCGGCCGTCCGGTCCCGGCCGGCCAGTCGCTTCGACAGCTTCGGCGGCGAGCAGCTTCCGGGCGCTGCCCGGGGGCAACGCCAGCGACGGCGGCGAGATGGTGGCGGTCGCCCCGCCGATGTTCCGTACAAGCCCGTCCCGGAAGTGCGCGATCGCCTTTGCGCGCCCGGCGGGCTCCGCGGACAGCGCCGCCGGCAGGCGCGCCACCCCGACGGCGAACATGGTGGCGCCGACGCCGGTCGACCACATGGTCATCGCCACCGGCTGGCCACCGACGTCGAGGTCGCGCGTCACGCTCTGCGGCCGGCCGGGCAGCGAAGCGACGGCGCCGTCGTCGATCCGGACCTCGCGCCACTCGAAGCGTTGGCTGCAGGCGAGGGTCAGCAGCGCCAGCGCGGCGACGAAGGCCGAACGCCAGCTGAGTGTCATGGTCCGGGATCTGTCAGGGATGCTGCTGCGTTCGAGTATATCGGCGCGGCCTCGTGCGTCGCGCGTACAGCCGCTGGTCGGCACCGCTCGCCATAGGCCTAGAATTGACACACCCCATCGAGGCACATTGACCATGGCGCTCGTCGTTTTCCGTTCCAAGGCTGCCGGCGAAATCTTCATGTTCGCGGAGACCGCCCGTCGCATCTTCGAGATCATCGGCCGCCAGGAATCGGCGCGCGGCGTCATCACGGCCGAACAGGTCCCCGAAGCGCTGCAGAAGCTCGTCGCCGCCGTCGAAGAAGAGAAGGCGCAGCTGAAAGCCGCTGGCGAAGACGCCGAGCTCCAGGACAAGCAGGGCGACGGAACGGTGCAGCCGCGGCCGATCACGCTGGGGCAGCGCGCGTTTCCGCTGATCGAGATGCTGAGGGAAGCGCAGAAGATGAAGGTCGACGTCACCTGGGGCATCTGACCCACGGCAAGCGTCGCACCGACGCAGCGCGCGAGGACGACGGGCCCGCGCGCGCGGCCTGCGAAGGCGGAGAGTGGCTTCGATAACATCCGCCCGACAATGTCCCGCCCCCGCATCCTCGTCGTCGAAGACGAACCGGCCATCGCCGACACCATCGTCTACGCGCTGTCGACCGACGGCTTCGAGCCGCACTGGTGCGCGACCGGCGGCGCGGCGCTCGAAGCCGCGCGCTCCCGGCCGTGCGCGCTGGCGGTGCTGGACGTCGGCCTGCCCGACATCAACGGCTTCGAACTCTTCAAGCAGCTGCAACTGGTCGACCCCGGCCTGCCGGCCATCTTCCTGACGGCCCGCTCGAGCGAGATCGATCGCGTAGTCGGGCTCGAACTCGGCGCCGACGATTACGTCGCCAAGCCGTTCTCGCCGCGCGAACTCGCCGCGCGCGTGCGCACCGTGCTGCGGCGGGTCCAGCGCCCGGCGGCGAGCCCCGCGCCGTCGACCACGGCGGGGCCGTTCGAGGTCGACGACGAGCGCAAGCTGATCCGATTCCGCGGCCGCGCGCTCGACCTGTCCCGCACCGAGTACCGGCTGCTGAAGGTGCTCGTCGAGCGGCCGGGACGCGTGTTCTCGCGGGACGAACTGATGGAGCGCGCCTGGGACGATCCCGCGTCCGCCTTCGACCGCACCGTGGATGCGCACGTCAAGACCTTGCGCGCCAAGCTGCGCGACGTGGCGCCGGACGACGACCCGATCGTGACGCACCGCGGCCTCGGATACTCGCTGAGCGAGGCGGTGCAGTGAGCGACGCGCAGCGCGCAAGGTAGCCCGGTGAGCCGCCGTTCGCGGCTCTTTGCCGCCATCGTCGTTCTGTACATTGCGGCGGTCTCGCTGCTGCTCTACCGCATCAGCCTCGACATCGATCCGCGCTATCGGGAATCGGCCGAGGAATCGCTCGTCGACACGGCCAACCTCCTCGCCACGCTGCTCGAGCGGCAGGCGTACGCTGGCGTGATCCAGACCGAGGACCTCGAGCGCACGCTGGAGCACGTCGGCAAGCGGCCGCTCGACGCCCGGATCTTCCAGATCCGGAAGACCGCGGTCGTGTTGCACGTCTACGTCACCGACAGCCAGGGCACCGTGCTGTACGACTCGGCCGGTCGCGACGCCGGCAAGGACTACAGCGGCTGGCGCGACGTCAGCCTGACGCTGGCCGGGCAGTACGGCGCCCGCACCACGCAAGCGAACCCGGACGATCCCTCGTCCGCCGTGATGTACGTCGGCGCAGCGATCCGGGAGCGGGCGAGCCCGGACGCCGCGGACGCGATCGTCGGCATGGTGAGCGTCGGCAAGCCCGTGGCGGCGTTCTCGCCCTTCGTCGCCAACGCGCGGCAGAAGCTGTTCATCGCCGGCGGCATCGCGGTGGCGTCGTTCGCGCTGCTGCTGCTGATCGTGACGGTCTGGCTGGTGCGCCCGTTCGGCCTGGTGACCGACCTGTGGCGCGTCGTGCGCTCGCGACAGGGCGGCGCCGGCCGGGTCCTGAATCCGTTCCGCGTCGCCTTCAACGACATGCGCGACGCGCTGGCCGGCCGGAGTTACGTCGACGAGTACGTCGCGACCCTGACGCACGAGATCAAGAGTCCGCTGGCGGCGATCCGCGGCGCCGCCGAACTGCTGCGCGAACCCGTGCCCGAGGACGCGCGCATCCGCTTCACCCGCAACATCGAGGAACAGGTGGCGCGCGCGCAGGACCTGGTCGATCGCATGCTCGAACTGTCCAGCCTGGAGCGGCGCGGCGTGCTGGGCCAGCGCGAGCCGGTGCCGGTGGCGGCGATCGCCGACGCCGTGCGAAACGAACTGTCCACCGTCGCGGCACAGCGCAACGTCGAACTGTTCATCGACGTCGACCCGTCCCTCGTCGCGCGCGGCGATCCGTTCCTGCTGCAGCGAGCGCTGTCGAACCTGGTCCTGAACGCAATCGACTTCGCGCCGCGCGAGTCGGCGGTCACGGTCGACGCCAGTACCGTGCGCGGACGCGTCGACATCACCGTGCGCGACCGCGGCCCGGGAATCCCCGAGTACGCGACGGGCCGCCTCTTCGAGAAGTTCTATTCGACGCCACGCCCCGGCGGCCGCAAGGGCACCGGCCTCGGACTCGCGTTCGTGCGCGAGGTCGCGCAACTGCACGGCGGCAGCGCGCGCCTCGTGAACCATCCCGAAGGCGGCGCCATCGCGACCCTGTCGGTTCCACGCGCCTGAGCGCCGCTCGCGCCGGCTGAAGCCGGGGTCCCTGCGTCAGGCGTCGAGCGCACCCCGGCTTCACCGTCTCTTCACATTCGCTTCCCTCCCGGTTCGCCAAGGCTTCGCACGCGACGTCGATCGTGCGCTCCATCCGCCCGGCCACGGGCTTCCTGGAGAGAACGATGACGCTGCTGCAACTGATGCTGGACGGCGCGCTGGCGGCCGCCGAACTGCTGGCCCTGACGCTCGCCTCGCCCGCGGCGGCGCGTGAGCCCGCCGCGCTCGACACACCCGCGGCGCTCGAACGGCCGGTGCAACTCCACCGGCTGTCGACCGCGGCCGACGTTCGCCTGCTCGGATCCCTGGCCGACGCGCGCGTCGCGCAGGCGCTGCGCGACGGACCAAGCTACCGCGCGACGTTGCCGGCACGGGTCGAGGCCGATGCGCCCCGGGCAGTGCTGATCGACGAGGACGACGGCCCGTTCCTGCTGATCGTCGCGCACCGTGCCTCGCCACGAGCCACGCTCGTGCTCCGGCCGGCCCACGGCGAACCCGAGACGCTCCCGCTGGGCGCGATCGATACCCGCCACGCGGTCCTCGTCCCGCTGCCGAGCCGCGCGTACCTCGACCGGCTCGCGGAGGGCGCAGTCGAGCTCGAACTGGCCGGCGACAGCGGGACATGGTGGACCACGCTCGTCGCGGAACGCATCGACGAGCTGGCAGCGCTTCAGACCCACAGCGCCAAGTGAAGGACGACGGCATGCCCGCAACCTGTTGCAGTTCCGCCGGAACGGAGGCCGCAATGCGCGCTGAACTCAACGCGCGCATCGGCCGCTCGATGCCCTCGCCGATGTACGGCGATCTGGTCGCCGGACACGCTCGCGCCATGGACGACCGCGGCGAACTCGTCGCGCAGTGGCGCGAATGGCGCACCACGCGTCCGGTGCTCGCGCCGGTCGTGCGGGATCGCTCGGAGCTTTCGATGCCGACGCGTTCGGCACTGGTGGCCGCGCTCGCCCTCGCGCTCGCCCTCGTTCCCATCGTCCTGATCGCTTCGTGGACCTCTCGATGAACGTCCGCGCCTTCCTTGTCGGCGCCCTGCTGGTCGCGGGAGCGCTTCCCCTGGCGGGCCATCTCGTGCCCCTGCGCGCAGGCGAGCACGCGATCCCGCCGGAACGGGCCGCCACCGTCGGGTGGCCGACCCACTTCCGCGACCGGCCGCTGACCCAATTGCCGCCCGGCGCGCTCGAAGAGCGTTTCGCGCGGCGCTTTCCCGGGGCCATCGCGCGCTTCACCGACGGCGAGCGCGTGCTGGTCGTGCGCCAGGTGACCCGGCCGACCCGCCAGCTGCATCCGGCAGAGGACTGCTTTCGCGGCATCGGCTACCGCGTCGAGCGGCCGCAGCCGGTGGTCGACGACGGCGGCGAGCGCTGGTCCTGCTTCGTCGCCGAGCGCGATGGCCGTCGCGTGAGGGTGTGCGAACGCATCCACGACAGCGCCGAAGGCCGGTGGACCGACGCGTCGGCGTGGTTCTGGGCATCGCAGTACGGCGGCGGACCGTGGTGGGCGGTCACCGTCGTGTCGCCGATCGAAGGCGGAACGTAACGCCTTCGCTGCGAGCAGCGGCGTAGTGCGGCGCCGCGCTCGCCGACTTCAACGTGCGCGTGAGTGTCGTCGGGCTCGTGCGCTTGGCCACCCCGCCCGGCACGGCGCACTTTCTCGTTGGCCAGTCGGTGCCGACCCGCAGCGGCGCGACGCCGTTGCGCAAATCGCTCCGGCGCACTCGGCCCCTTTGAGGAGTCGCATCAATTCACCGCGGTATCCTTGGCTCATGAGGTCCACCGGAGTCCGCGTCGCGCTCGCCTGCTTGCTGGTCCTGGCACAGTTGCTGGTTCCGTTTGCACACGGCATGGCCGGTGCAGCGGCGCCGGGATGGACCGAGGTCTGCGCGAGCGACGGCCTGCGGCGAGTGCCGACCGGCGATCCCCCCACTTCCCAGGCGCATCACGAGGATCACTGCGCGCTGTGCAGAGTTGCCGGCTCGATGCCGGGCCTCGCCGCCTGCCTTCCTGCATGGGTCGGGGCGCAGGTTGTGGACGAGCATCCGGTGCTCGCCGACTCTTGTTCCTTCGGCTGCCACTTCAGGCACGACGCCTGGGCGCGGGCACCGCCACTGGCCTGCTGACGCGCTTTGCCAAGTTGACTCACGTTTCGGTCGCGAGGCGGCTGCGTACCGGTCGCCGGCCATCGACATGATGGAGAAGCTCGGTCAGCAAGCATCGGCGCCGCCGCTCGCTGGCTCCGTTCACCCTTACATGAGATTCCGATGAAATTACTCAAAGCACTTCTCACTGCGTTTGTCCTCGTCCTGGGCTCGTTCGCCCTGCCCGCCGTCGCCGGCGAAAGGGATTCCCTGTTCATCAACCTGACCACCGACGACCCGCATCGCGCCAGCATGGCGATCAGCTTCGGCGGCAACCAGTTCGGACGCGGCCACCCCTTGACGATCTTCCTCAACGACAAAGGCGTACTGGTCGGCGCACGCAGCAACACGAGCCGCTATGCCGAGCACCAGAAGAGTCTCGCCGAGCTCATGACCAAGGGCGCCACGGTCCTGATCTGCCCCATGTGCATGAAGCACTACGGCGTCGCCCAGAGCGACCTGCTGCCCGGCGTCAAGGTCGGCTCGCCGGAAGTGACCGGCGGCGCATTGTTCAAGGACGGCACCAGGACGCTGACCTGGTAGTGATCCGGATCCGGCCCGGTTCGCCGGGCCGTCCATCGCAGCCGAGCTGGCGGGCGAGACCTCTATCGCTGGAACTGACGAATGCCCGGGGCCGACTCCGGTCGGCAGGCGTCCCGCTGCTGAAGCCGATCGACATGGATCGTGATCAGCAGGCGGCCGGCATGCCCCCCTGACGCCGGCCGAGTCGGGCGCCGGGATGAGGACTCAGCCTGGGTGATCGCCCACCGCATAGACTCTCCATGCCTTGCCGAATCGTCGTGACCGCCGCGCAGGAACACCACATGAAGACCGAAACGCCACCCGACCGACGAGCAGCCCGTTCCCACTGCCGTTGCCGACTCGCGCGTGTTCCGCGATGCTGAGGTGGCTCGATCGTTTGCCGTGGATCTGGTTGCTGCTGTTGGCGGCCTGGATGGCCATTGCGCCGATCACGCCCGAGCCCCACCTGGTCGAGAAACTGCGCCTTCTGGCCCAGGGCGCGCTCGTACGCCCGCTCGACATCTTCGACCTGGCCATGCATGCGGCGCCGCTGTTGCTGGTGGCGCTGAAGCTATGGCGGCAGTGGCGGGCGCCTCGGCCCTGACGCACCCGCGCCTACAGCCCCTCGCGCCACTCGGCGTTGAAGACCTTCCACTGGCCGCCCTCGCGCCGCCACGCGGACTCGAAGTCCCACGTCTGGCCTCGCTCCGGCAGCAGGCCCGCGCCGCCGGTGGCGACGACGCGCACCCGCACGAACGCGCGGTCGCCGTCGATGCGCACGTCGGTCACTGCAGCGCTCACGTGGATCTTCTCGTTGCGCAGGATGGCGGCGACCAGCGTCCGCTTCGCGTCCTGCTTGCCGAAGGCCCCCGATTCGCGGCTGAAGTCGTCCGCCATCGCGTCCAGGAACGCCGCCGGCTCGCGCTTCTCGATCGCCTGCGCCATCGCGTCGATGGTCGCGCGCAACTCGCGCTCCGGATCGCTGCGGCCGCACCCGGCGGCAACCGCGGCCCCGAGCGCAAGCAGCAGCGCGGCGACGCGACGGCGGGTCACCCGAGGTTCGGCGCCAGCCAGCGCTCGAGATCCTCGATCGACTCGCGCCTGCGCCGGGCGAGGTCCTCGAGCTGATCGCGGCCGATGCGGCCGACGTTGAAGTACTTCGCCTGCGGATGCGAGAAGTAGAAGCCCGACACGCTCGAGGCCGGCGACATCGCGTAGCTCTCGGTCAGCGTCATCCCGATCTCGTCCGCGGCCAGCGCATCGAACATCGCGCGCTTGACCGAGTGCTCGGGGCACGCCGGATAGCCCGGGGCGGGGCGGATACCGCGGTAGCTCTCCTTGATCAGCGCTTCGCTGGTCAGCGCTTCGTCGGCCGCGTAGCCCCACAGGTCCTTGCGCACCCGCTCGTGCATCATTTCTGCGAATGCCTCGGCCAGGCGGTCGCCGATCGCCTTCAGCATGATCGCGGCGTAATCGTCGTGCTTCGCCACGAACTGTGCGGCGCGCTCGTCGACGCCGAGGCCGGTCGTCACCGCGAACATGCCGATGTAGTCGGCGATGCCCGACTCCTTCGGCGCGATGAAGTCGGACAGGCACTGGTTGGGGTTCGGCACGCCGCCGATCACCGGCTTCTTCGTCTGCTGCCGCAGCCCGTGCCACGTGAACAGCACCTCGCTCCGCGTCTCGTCGGTGTAGAGCTGGATGTCGTCGCCCACCGAGTTCGCCGGATGGAACGCCACCGCGCCGTTGGCCGTCAGCCACCGCTCGCGCACCGCGCGCTCCAGCATCTTCTCGCCTTCGGCGAAGACCTGGCGCGCGTGCTCGCCCACCACGTCGTCGGTGAGGATGCCCGGGAAGGGGCCGTGCAGGTCCCAGGTCTGGAAGAACGGGCCCCAGTCGACGTACTTGGCGATCATCGCCAGGTCGTAGTTCCGGAACAGCCGGCGGCCGATGAACTTCGGCTTCGGCGGCGCGTAGCCAGTCCAGTCGATCCGCGTGGCATTGGCGCGCGCGTCGGCGAGCGAAACGAGTTCGGGCCCCTTCTTCGCCGCGTGCTGCTCGCGCACGCGCGCGTACTCGGTCGTCAGCTCCGCGATGAAGCGCGCGGCGGCGTCGTCGGACACCAGGTTCTGGCAGACGCCGACGGATCGGCTCGCGTCCGACACGTACACCACCGGCCCGCGCGAGTAGTGCGGCGCGATCTTCACGGCGGTGTGGACGCGGCTGGTGGTCGCGCCGCCGATCAGCAGCGGGATGTCGAAGCCCTGCCGCTGCATCTCGCGCGCCACGTGCGCCATCTCCTCGAGCGACGGCGTGATCAGGCCCGACAGCCCGATCATGTCGGCCTTCTCGTCGCGCGCTGCCTGCAGGATCTTCTCGGCCGGCACCATGACGCCCATGTTGACGACTTCGAAGTTGTTGCACTGGAGCACGACCGACACGATGTTCTTGCCGATGTCGTGCACGTCGCCCTTGACGGTCGCGATCACGACCTTGCCCTTGGCGCGCGCCTCGCCGCCGGCGGCCACGTGCGCCGCCTTCTCGGCCTCGATGTACGGGATCAGGTGGGCCACCGCCTGCTTCATCACGCGGGCGGACTTCACCACCTGCGGCAGGAACATCTTCCCCGCGCCGAAGAGATCCCCGACGATGTTCATGCCGTCCATCAGCGGGCCTTCGATCACCTCGATTGGACGGCCGCCGCGCGCGGCGATCGCCGCCCGGCACTCCTCGGTGTCGTCGACGACGAACTGGGTGACGCCGTGGACGAGCGCGTGCGCGAGCCGCTTCTCGACCGGGCCTCCGCGCCAGGCGAGGTCCTCTTCCTTCTTCCGGCCGCCCGCCTTCACCTGCTCGGCGAACGACACCAGGCGCTCGCCGGCGTCCGGCCGCCGGTTCAGCACGACGTCCTCGACGCGCGCGCGCAGTTCCGGCTCGATGTCCTCGTAGACGCCGAGCTGGCCGGCGTTGACGATGCCCATCGTCATCCCGGCCTGGATCGCGTGGTACAGGAACACGGTGTGGATCGCCTCGCGCACGTGGTCGTTGCCGCGGAAGCTGAACGACACGTTCGACACGCCGCCGCTGACCTTCGCGTACGGAAGGTGTGTGCGGATCCAGCGCGTCGCATTGATGAAGTCGACCGCGTAGTTGTCGTGCTCCTCGATGCCGGTGGCGATCGCGAACACGTTCGGGTCGAAGATGATGTCTTCCGGCGGGAAGCCGATGCGATCGACCAGCAGCCGGTACGCGCGTTCGCAGATCGTCGTCTTGCGCTCGAAGGTGTCGGCCTGGCCTTGCTCGTCGAACGCCATCACGATCGCCGCGGCGCCGTAGCGCAGGCACAGGGTGGCCTGCCGCAGGAACTCGGCCTCGCCTTCCTTCAGGGAGATCGAATTCACGATCGACTTGCCCTGCACGCACTTCAGCCCGGCCTCGATCACGCTCCATTTGGAACTGTCGATCATGACCGGCACGCGCGCGATGTCGGGCTCGCTGGCGATCAGGTTCAGGAACCGGCTCATCGCCGCGGCCGAGTCGAGCATCGCCTCGTCCATGTTGACGTCGATGACCTGCGCGCCGTTCTCCACCTGCTGGCGCGCGACGCTGACCGCCTCCTCGTACTGCTCGTTCAGGATCAGCCGCGCGAAGGCCTTCGAGCCGGTGACGTTGGTGCGCTCGCCGACGTTGACGAACAGCGAATCGTCGGCGACCGTGACCGGCTCGAGGCCGGCGAGCCGCAGCGGCTTCGGCAGCGTCGGCACCGGGCGCGGCGCCACGCCCTCGACCGCACGCGCGATCGCGCGGATGTGATCCGGCGTCGTGCCGCAGCAGCCGCCGGCGACATTGACGAACCCGGCGTCGGCGAACTCGCGCAGCAGCGACGACGTGATGTCCGGCGTCTCGTCGAAGCCGGTTTCGCTCATCGGGTTCGGCAGGCCCGCGTTCGGGTACACGCTGACGAACACATCGGCCTTGGCCGCCAGCTCCTCGATGTACGGACGCATCAGCGCCGCGCCCAGGGCGCAGTTCAGCCCCACCGACAGCGGCCGCGCGTGGCGCACCGAGTTCCAGAACGCCTCGACCGTCTGGCCGGAGAGGATGCGGCCCGAGGCGTCGGTCACGGTGCCGCTGATCATCACGGGGAAGCGCTCGCCGCGCCGCTCGAACTCGGCCTCGACCGCGAAGATCGCCGCCTTGGCGTTCAGGGTGTCGAAGATCGTCTCGATCAGCAGCAGGTCGGCGCCGCCGTCGAGCAGGCCGCGTGCCTGTTCGCCGTAGGACGCGACCAGCTGGTCGAACGTGACGTTGCGAGCGCCCGGGTCGTTGACGTCGGGCGAGATCGACGCGGTCTTCGGCGTCGGCCCGAGCGCGCCGGCGACGAAGCGCGGCTTGTCGGCGTTGGAGTACTTGTCGCACGCCGCGCGCGCGATGGTCGCGGCCGCCACGTTCATCTCGTACGCGAGGTGGCCGAGCCGGTAGTCGTCCTGCGCGATCGAGGTCGCGCCGAAGGTGTTCGTTTCGACCAGGTCGGAGCCGGCCTCGAGGTACGCCTCGTGGATCTCGCGCACGACGTCCGGCCGCGTCAGGACCAGCAGGTCGTTGTTGCCGCGGACGTCGACCGGATGGTCGACCAGCCGGTCGCCGCGGAAGGCCGCCTCGTCCAGCTTGTAGCGCTGGATCATCGTGCCCATCGCACCGTCGAGGATCAGGATGCGTCGCGCGAGCAGCTCGCGCAGTCGGCTTTCGGTGGCGGAATTGGTCGGGGCAGCGGCATGAGCGCCCGGCGCCGACGTCGTCGGCGCGCTGGCCCCGTCAGGGAAACGCGTGTTCATCGCGGGCCTTTGGGAAGGTGGCGGGATTGTAAAGGGAGCGGCTCCCGCGCCCGCCCCGCTCGTCTCTCCGGTCAGGCCCCGGAGCGCCCCCGGATCAGGTCGCTCGCGCGCTCCGCGATCATCACGACCGGGGCGCTGGTGTTGCCCGACACGAGAGTCGGCATCACCGAGGCGTCGATCACCCGCAAGCCCTCGACTCCGCGCACGCGCAGCTGGGGATCGACCACCGAGCGATCGTCGCCGCCCATGCGGCAGGTGCCGACCGGGTGGTAGATCGTGTCGGCGTGCGCGCGGATGGCCGCGCGGATCTCGTCGTCGGTGCGCGCATCGGCGCTGTAGAGCTCGCGCTTCGGGTTTGCACCGTCGAACGGCGCGAAAGCCGGCTGCGCGAAGATCTTCCGCACCAGCTTGAAGCCGCGCACCAGCGTTTCGAGATCGTCCTCGTGCGACAGGAAACGCGGGTCGATCAGCGGCGCGTCCTTCATGTCGCGCGACGCGAGGCGCAGCACGCCGCGGCTCTTGGGTCGCAGCGGGCACGAGTGGCAGCTCATGCCGTGGCCCCAGTGGAACGTGCGATTGTGGTTGTCGACCATGCCGATGACGAAGTGCAGCTGCAGGTCGGGCCGCGCCTGGCCGGGCAGCGTGCGCACGAAGGCTCCCGCCTCCGCGAAATTGGAGGTCAGCACGCCGCGCCGCTCGCGCCGCCAGCGGCCTATCGCGCGCACCAGCTTCCAGGCGCCGGCCGGCGACAGGCCGAGCAGGTCGGTGTTGTCGACGCGACGGCTGACGATGATGTCCGGATGGTCCTGCAGGTTGTCGCCGACCGGCAGGTCCGCGACCGTCGCGATCCCGAACTCCCGCAGGTGACTGCCCGGACCGACGCCGGACACCATCAGCAGCTGGGGCGACTGCAGCGCGCCCGCCGCCAGCAGCACTTCGCGCCGTGCCCGCACTTCCCGCGCCTGCCCGCCTTGCTCGAAGCGCACGCCGACGGCGCGATGGCCGTCGAACAGCACCCGGGTCGCGAACGCGTCGGTCTCGATCTTCAGGTTGGGCCGCCCGCGTGCCGGGTCGAGGTAGGCGCCGCGGCCTCGATGAACTTCGCGGCGAACGGATGCGGCGAACGCAGGTCGGCGACGTTCAGCGGACCGCCGCGGCCGTGATACTCGCCGTTCAGGCCTGGGCGCTCGTTGTTCTCCGAGCGGCGGAAGTACGGCAGGACGTCGTTCCAGCCCCAGCCGTCCGCGCCCTCCGCCACCCAGTCGTCGTAGTCCTCGCGCTGGCCGCGCAGATAGACCATCGCGTTGATCGAGGACGAACCGCCCAGCCCGCGACCGCGCGGCTGATAGCCGCGCCGTCCCGCGAACCCCGGCTGCGGCACCGTCGAGAAAGCCCAGTTGAAGGCGTTGCGGCGGATGATGTGGACCGCCGCCCCGGTCGGGATGCGGTTCAGCACGCCGTCGTTGTTGCCGCCGGCTTCGAGCAGCGCCACCGAAACGGAGGGGTCCTCGCTGAGACGGGCTGCCAGCACACAGCCTGCCGATCCGCCGCCGACGACGATGTAGTCCACTTCCAAGAAACTCTCCCCAGCACGCGGTCGTTCGCGTCGTTCGTGTCGGAAGAATTGTCCCGTGCGAGCGCGGGCCCCCGCGGGCGCGTCCGTAGAACGGTTCCTCGAATCGGTCGTCTTTCGCAGTGCACAAAAGAAAACGGCGCGCCTGCGCGCGCCGCCTCGTGCTGCGGGAAGACGACTTCAGTGGAGCACGACCGGCTGGTTCATCAGGCCCGAGAAGCCTTGCAGAAACTCGTCGACCTCGTCCGAGGTCGGTCCCTGCTCGATCAGCTCCTGCACATTGCGCCGGAACACCTCGGCGTCGCGTCCGCCCAGGAAGATCTCGCGGCGCAGGTTCTTGTCCATGATCTCGTAGCCGCCGACCTCACGGTCGGAACCGGCAGGCGGTCCCTCGAACTCGAAGACGCAGAAGTGCGGGCTGTCGTAAATCATGGTCACTGACATTGCGTGTCCTTTCGGCGCGGGCTCGACCGGATGGAGGAATCCGTCGACCCACCTGTATGCAATATCGGTACCCGCGGGTTCAATTCAAGCCGCCGTCAGGAAGACACAAGGAATAAGGATTCCTGCGACAGTGACCGCTAACTATTGGCGACCAGGAACTGCCGCAGTACCCGGTTGAACTCGGCCGGCTGCTCGACGTTCGACAGGTGCGCGGCGCGCGGGATGACGTGCAGCCGGGACCGCGGCATCGCCCGCACGATCTCCTCGGCCATGGGCCGCGGGGTGCCGAGGTCCGAGTCCCCGACGACGACCAGCGCCGGACAGTCGACGTCCCTGAGCCGGGCCGTCAGGTTGATGCGGGAGATGCCGTGTGCACACCCCGCATAGCCCGCGACTGGCGTGGACCGGATCAGCCGCCCGATGCGACCGACCTCCTCGGGATGGCTTTCGCGAAACGCGGCGCTGAACCAGCGCTCGAGCGTGGACGGCACGATGGCGTCCATGCCGCGGCTGCGCACCAGGGCAAGCCGTTCCTCCCAGACGGTCCGCGTCTCCGCGGGGTAGCGGCTCGTGGTGTCGGCGAGCGTGACCGTATCGAAGCGGGCCGGGTACTTCAGCAGGAACTGCTGCCCGATCATCCCGCCCATCGACAGGCCGACGAAGTGGCAGCGCCGGATCGAGACTGCATCGAGCACCGCCTTCAGGTCATCGGCGAGGAGTTCGAGCGTGTACTCGCCCTCCGGCGCGCCCGACTGGCCGTGGCCGCGGGTGTCGAAACGGAGGATGCGGAAGTCGGCGAACTCCGCCATCTGCGCATCCCACATCGTGTGGTCGCAGGCGAGCGAATGGCTGAACACGAGCCATGGCCGCGCCACGTCGGCGCTGCCCTCCACGCGGTAGGCAATGCGAACTCCGTTCCGCTCGATCGATTCCATCGTCACTCCACTTCGAAACGCACTCCCAGGCTGCCGTCCTCGAGCAGGGCGCGCACGCGCGGGAGGTGGTCCGCCGTCGCGAGCAGCAGCAGCACCTCGTGCGGCCGGTGGGCGCGCACCGCACGGGTGAGGGTCACCCGCAGCGGGACCTGTCCCACGCAGCAGACGCAGCCTGGCGCGAGCCGCGCGAGCGGCACGTCGTCGGGCGCCGAGAGCGGCACGAACCCGCTCTCGGCGACGACGGCTCGCAGCCCATTGGAAGGCCGCGCGAGCCATTCGTCCAACTGGGCCTGCTGGTCGGCAGGCGATGCCAGCCGGATGGTCGCCCGCATCAGCGACGCCAGAACGCCGGCGTGAACAGCACGAGCACCGAGAAGAGCTCGAGGCGGCCGATCAGCATCGCGAAGATGCAGACCCA
>JBFZCF010000007.1:0-23031 GCA_041308065.1 Burkholderiales bacterium | reverse complement strand
GGGCCGACCTCTGCTTCGCGCGCGACGTGCACGGGCGCGCGACCTCGGGTTGAGCGCGGGCGTCAGTGCTTGAGTTGGCCGATCAGCGCGATCGAGTCGAACTGCCGCTGGTTGTAGCGGTGCCGGACGATGACCAGGACCATCGACACCGCCACGAACAGGCCGAACAGCAGCATCACCGACCGGATCGACAGGTCGAACCACACCAGCAGCGCGTACAGGCCCAGCATCACGAGAATGCTGAGGTTCTCGTTGAAGTTCTGCACGGCAATCGAGTGACCGGCCGACAGCAGCACGTGGCCGCGATGCTGCAGCAGCGCGTTCATCGGCACGACGAAGTAGCCTGCCAGTCCGCCGACCAGCATGAGGATGACGCACGCGATCAGCAGGAACCAGCTCATCGACGCGAATCCGAAGTGGATGCTGCCGGCCGGCGCGAGCGCCGGCGTGTAGAAGGAGGCCAGCGCCACGATGAGTCCCATCGCCACGCCCACCGGCAGCACGCGCATCGACTGCTTCAGCGCGACAGTGGAGGCGGCGTAGACGGCTCCGATGGCGATCCCGAGCGCAACCACGGCCTGCAGGATCGCCGCGCGCGACAGGTCGAGTCCGAGCACCTGCTCGGCCCACTTCAGCACGATGAACTGCAGCGTCGCGCCCGCACCCCAGAACAGCGTGGTCACCGCGAGCGAGATCTGGCCGAGCTTGTCGCGCCACAGCACGTTGCAGCAGTGGGAGAAGCCGACCAGCAGCTTCCACGGATGGACGTGCTGCTTCGCATAGCGGGCGCCGGTGTCCGGAATTCCCAGGTTGAAGAGCGTGGCGATCACGTACACGCTCGTGATCACCGCGATGGCCGACTCGGCGGGCAGGTCGATTCCGGTGTCGAACATCGGCAGGTCGAAGGCCAGCAGCCACTCGGCCACGCGCGGGCTGATCAGGATGCCGCCAAGCAGGAAGCCGACGATGATCGACGTCACCGTCAGTCCCTCGATCCAGCCGTTGGCGATGACCAGCTTCTCCGGCGGCAGCAACTCGGTCAGGATCCCGTACTTGGCGGGCGAGTAGGCCGCGGCGCCGAAACCGACGACCGCGTAGGCGAGCAGCGGGTGGGCGCCGAACAGCATCAGGAGGCAGCCGCCGATCTTGATCAGGTTCGTGATGAACATGACCCTGCCTTTGGGAAACGAGTCGGCGAAGGCGCCTACGAAGGCAGCCAGCGCGACGTAGGACACGACGAAGAACAGCTTCAGCATCGGCGTCATCCACGCCGGCGCGTCGATCTCGCGCAGCAGCGCGATCGCGGATATCAGCAGGGCGTTGTCGGCCAGCGACGAGAAGAACTGCGCGGCCATGATGGTGTAGAAGCCGCGGTTCATGGGCGTGGCGGGTCCGCAGCGGGCAGCGATGCGGGCAACTCGAAGTGTCTCCAGTGTGGCAGCAACCGCGGTCCGCGCTCTTCACCGATGGCGCGTTGACCGGCGGATCCTTATAGCACGCAGCCCTTCCGACGGACCCTTCATCGGCGTCGCTATGCTATGCGCCGTCGTCCTCACTCGCCCACCACGCCGCTCGCCGTGCCTCGTCCCATCCTCGCCACGATCGACCTCGGCGCGATGCGCCATAACCTCGCCCGGGCGCGCGAGGCCGCGCGCGGTCGATTCCTGTGGGCGGTGGTCAAGGCGAACGCGTACGGACACGGGCTAGCGCGCGCGCTGCGCGCCTTCGCGGACGCGGACGGGCTCGCGCTGCTCGACCTGGACGAAGCCCGGCGCGCGCGCGAAGCGGGCTGGCGCAAGCCCATCCTGCTGCTCGAGGGCTGCTTCGAGGCTTCGGACCTTGCCGCCTGCTCCGACCTCGAACTGACGACCGTGGTGCACTGTGGCGAGCAACTCGACATGCTCGAGCGCCATCGCCCTGCGCGCCCGCTGTCCGTCCACTTGAAGTTCAACACCGGCATGAACCGCCTCGGCTACCGGCCGCAGGGCGCGGTCCAGGCGTACGAGCGGCTGCGAGGACTTGACTCGGTGCGCGAACTGACGTTGATGATGCACTTCGCCAATGCCGACCGGCCGCGCGATGAAGCCGGGCCGGTCGCGGTCGCGGATCAACTCGGGGAGTTCGAGGGCGTGACGGCCGAGTGGCCCGAACCGCGCAGCCTCGCGAACTCCGCTGCGCTGTTCCTGCGGCCCGAGGTCGGCGGCGACTCGGTGCGCCCCGGAATCTCGCTCTACGGCGGCGCCACCGACGAGCATCACCCAGCCGCTTCGCTCGGCCTGCGCGCGGCAATGGCGCTGACATCGCGGATCATCGGCGTGCAGACCATCGAGGCGGGCGCCGCGGTCGGATACGGCGCGCGCTTCATCGCGCCGCGCCGCACGCGGATCGGGGTGGTCGCCTGCGGCTACGCCGACGGCTACCCACGCCACGCCCCGGACGGCACGCCGGTCCTCGTGGCCGGCGTCCGCGCTCCGCTGGCGGGGCGCGTGTCGATGGACATGATCACGGTCGACCTCACCCACGTTTCCGAGGCCGGCGTCGGCTCGCACGTCGAGTTGTGGGGGGCGCAGCTGCCGATCGACGAGGTCGCCAATGCCGCGGGCACGGTCGGATACGAGCTGATGTGCGGCCTGGCGCCGCGCGTGCCGGTCGCCGAGGTCGGCTGATGGCCAAGGCCAGGACCCAGTACGTCTGCGCCGAGTGCGGCGGGACCAGCCCCAAGTGGCAGGGACAGTGTCCGCACTGCAACGCCTGGAACACGCTGGGCGAGGCGCGCGTCGAGGCGACGGTCGAGCACCGGTATGCGCCGCTCGCGCCGACAGCGGCGGTGCAGTCGCTGAGACAGGTGCAGGCGAAGGAGATGCCGCGCGTGCCGTCCGGCATCGACGAGTTCGACCGCGTGCTCGGCGGCGGGCTGGTCGAGGGTGGCGTGGTCCTGATCGGCGGCGATCCGGGCATCGGCAAGTCGACGCTGCTGCTGCAGTCGCTCGCCGCGCTGTCGTCCACCACGTCGGTCCTCTACATCAGCGGCGAGGAGTCGGCGCCGCAGATCGCGCTGCGCGCGCGCCGGCTCGGGCTGGAGGCGGGCGGCGTGCGGTTGCTGGCCGAGATCTCGCTCGAGCGGATCATCGCGACCGTGCTGCAGGAGAAGCCCGCGGTCGTCGTGGTCGACTCGATCCAGACCGTGTACTCGGAACAGTTGCAGTCGGCCCCGGGGTCGGTGTCGCAGGTGCGGGAATGCGCGGCGCAGCTGACGCGGATGGCGAAACAGGCCGGCGTGACGCTGATCCTGGTGGGCCACGTCACGAAGGAGGGCTCGCTCGCCGGTCCGCGCGTGCTCGAGCACATGGTCGACACGGTCCTGTACTTCGAGGGTGACACGCACTCGTCCTTCCGCCTGATCCGCGCCTTCAAGAACCGCTTCGGCGCGGTGAACGAACTCGGTGTCTTCGCGATGACCGACCGCGGACTCAAGGGCGTGAGCAATCCTTCGGCGCTGTTCCTGTCGCAGCATGACGCGCAGGTCGCGGGATCGTGCGTCATGGTGACGCAGGAGGGCACGCGGCCGCTGCTGGTGGAGGTCCAGGCGCTGGTCGACACGGCCCACATTCCGAACCCGCGCCGGCTGTCGGTCGGGCTCGATCCGCAGCGTCTGGCGATGCTGCTCGCGGTCCTGCATCGCCACGCCGGCATCGCGGCCTTCGACCAGGATGTGTTCGTCAATGCGGTCGGCGGAGTCCGCATCGCCGAGCCGGCGTCCGACCTGGCGGTGCTGCTCGCCGTGGTCTCCTCGATGCGCAACAAGCCGCTGCCGCGCGGACTGGTGGCGTTTGGAGAAGTGGGACTGGCGGGCGAGATCCGTCCGGCGCCGCGCGGCCAGGAGCGGTTGCGCGAAGCCGCGAAGCTTGGCTTCTCGCTGGCACTGATCCCCAAGGCGAACGCGCCGAGGCACGCGATCGAGGGACTCGAAGTGATCGCCGTCGACCGGCTCGAGCACGCGCTGGCGCGCGTGCGACCGGAGCACTGACCGTCAGCTGAGCAGCAGACGCGCAGCGGCGAGGCCGCTGCGCACGGCCGATTCCAGCGTGGACGGGTAGTCGCTCGCCGTCCAGTCGCCGGCGAGCACGAAGCCCGGGATTCGCGTCGCATTGGGCGGCCGCCGCAGCCCCGGCCGCGCGGCCAGCGTTGCCCGCTTCTCGACGATCGCGCGTGCAGCGCGCGGGCTCGGCAACCCCAGTTCGCGCGTGAGCTGCCGGGCAACGGCCTCGCACAGCGCGGACAGCGGTTCGTCGTCGTGCGCGCCGCTGGCGCTGACGACGACAGCGACCACGCCGCGGTTCGCCGGATCCAGCGCGCCGCGGTCGAATGCCCACTGGCCGTAGTCGCGCTGCCCGGCGTCATCGAGCAGCGCCGTGAATCCGCGCGGCAGCGGCAGATCGACGTCGTACTTCAGGTAGACGGTGCAGATCGGCTGGTAGGCGAAGTCATCGATCGCGTCGAGCGCTTCCGAGAGCGCGGGTGCGAAGGCCGACGCGACGCGTCCCATCTGGGCCGGCGGCGCGGCGTAGACGACGGCGTCGAAGCGACCGAGTCCGGGATCGAGGCGGAAGCCTTCCTCGGCCGGACCGATCGACTCCACCCGAATGCCGCGCCGCACGGCGCCGCCGTGCGCGCACACGAAGCGTTCGACGGCCTCGGGCAGCAGTGCCGAGAGGTCGCTGCGGGGCAGCCACAGCATCGAGGCGGCGCTGTCCGCGCCGAGGCTGTCGCGCAGCACGTTCGCGAACAGCTGCGCCGACGCCTCGGAAAGCGGCGTGTTGAGCGCGGCGATGCACAGCGGACGCCAGAGGCGCGCGATCACGGCGTCGCTCTGTCCGTGCCCGGACAGCCAGCCCGCGGCCACGCGATCCGGCCGTACCTGCCAGCGGCCGACCTTGAGCCTCCGGAGCAGCCGCGTCATTGCCCAGCGATCGCTCCACGCAAGTCCGCGCGCGCGCAGCAGCGCGGTGACCAGGTGCCAGGGCGCCGGCAGCCGCGCTGCCGTGATGCTGAAGCCATCGGGATAGGCCAGTTCGAACGGGCGCCGCTCGACCAGGCGATCGATGCTCGCGCCGACGGTTTCGAGCACCGCCGCGATCCCGGTGTACGCGCCGATCATCAGGTGCTGGCCGTTGTCGAGCGTGTGTGTGACGCCGTCCAGCTCGAGCGTCAGGCGCCGGCCGCGTCCGCCCAGCTCGGCGGCGGCTTCGAACAGGGTGACATCCAGGCCGGCGGCGGCCAGCTCCGCTCCGGCTGCGCAGCCGGCCCAGCCCCCGCCGACGACCGCGACCGAGCGCGGCCGCGTCACCGCTGCATCCACGTGCGCCACGCGATCCACAGCTTGCGCAACGGCGTCAGGGCCACCCGCTGGTGCAGGACCTGGAAGTCCTCGCGCTCGATCTCGTCGAGCAGCGTTGCGTAGATCGCGCCCATGATCAGCCCCGGACGCTGGGCGCGCCGATCGGCGGGCGGAAGCAACGCGACTGCCTCGCGGTAGCTGGCGCGCGCGCGCTCGGCCTGGAAACGCATCAGCGGCACGAAGCCGTCGACGTAGCGGCCGGCGAGCAGATCCGCCGGGCGCACGCCGAAGCGCCGCAGTTCGTCGAGGGGAAGGTAGACGCGGCCGCGGCGCGCATCGTCGCCGACGTCGCGGATCACGTTGATCAGCTGCAGCGCCAGGCCGAGCCGGCCCGCGAATTCGAGCGTGCGCGGGTCGGAGTAGCCGAAGACGGCGGCGGAGATCTCGCCGACGACACCCGCGACCAGGTGCGCGTAGCGCTTCAGGGCGGCGAAGTCGAGGTAGCGGTTCTGCCGCAGGTCCATCTCCATCCCTTCCAGGATGGCGAGCAGGCGTTCGCGCGTGATGCCGAGCGGGCCGTCGATGAACGGCAGCAGCGCGCGCGTCACCGGGTGCGTCGGCTGCCGGTCGAAGAGCGCCGCGACCTCGCCGCGCCACCACTGGAGCTTGGCCTCGGCCACCGAAGGATCGCTGACCTCGTCCACGGCATCGTCGACTTCGCGGCAGTAGGCGTAGACCGCGGTGATCGCACGGCGTCGCTCGGCCGGCAGGAACAGGAACGAGTAGTAGAAGCTCGAGCCGCTGGCCGCGGCCTTGCCCTGGCAGTACTCGTCGGGCGTCATGCGGCGTGCGGGACGGGGCGCAACGCGCGCAGCCCCATCATCGTCCAGTCGCGCGCGGACAGGGCGGGGCGCTGCCGGAACACGTCGCCGCCGGCGGCATCGATGCGCTCGAGGATGCGAAGGCCGCCCTGCACGACGAGGCGCAGCTCGAGTCCGATTCGACCACCGAGCGCGGGGGCGAGTGGCGCGCCTCGCAGGAGCAGCGCCCGGGCGCGGGCCACTTCGAAGGCCATCAGCGCGCGCCAGCGATCGTCGGCCAGGCGCCGGGCGATCTGCGCCTCGTCGACGGCGAAGCGCGCGAGATCCTCGCGCGGCAGGTAGACCCGCCCCTTGTCCCAGTCGATCGCGACGTCCTGCCAGAAGTTGGTCAGCTGCAGCCCGGTGCAGATCGCGTCGGACATCGCGAGGAGCGCGGGCTCCTCGCGACGGTACAGCGACAGCAGCAGGCGCCCGACCGGGTTCGCAGAGCGCCGGGAGTAATCGAGCAGCGCCGCGTAGTCGGCGTAACGTTGTGTGGTTACGTCCTGCGCGAAGGCGGACAACAGGTCGTGCAGCAGCGGCAGCGGCAGTCCGTGCCCGGAAACGGCGGCCGCGAGATCTGGCCAGCGGGTGCCGGGGGCGTCCAGGTGATCGAGGTCGCGTCCCAGGGCCTGCAGTTCGCGGAGCCGGTCTTCGGGCGGGGCGTCGCCTTCGTCCGCCACGTCGTCGGCCGTGCGGGCGAACCGGTAGATTGCGCGGACGGCGGGACGCAGCCGCGCCGGCAGCAGCAGCGACGCCACCGGAAAGTTCTCGTAGTGTCCGACCCCCATGCCGACGAAGCTATCACAGCGCACCGGGGCGCCCGGGCGACGAAGGCAGTTCCGCTAGAATCCGCGCTTCGTTCCGCGATAGGGTGTGCTGTCTCACGCGGTCGCGGCGCGAAGGTGGCGAAATTGGTAGACGCACCAGGTTTAGGTCCTGACGCCTTCACCGGCGTGGGGGTTCGAGTCCCCCCCTTCGCACCAGCACTTTGACGCCTTGCCGCCGCTCAGTGCAGAACGTCACTGCAGAACCATTGGGCGGCCAATCGAAAAGAACCTGAAAAGATGCAACAGACCGTGGAATCCCTCGGCGCGCTAGAGCGCCGGATCGACCTGACCGTGCCCGCGGCGGCGATCGAGAAGGAAGTGCAGGCACGCCTCGCCAAGCTTGCGCGCACCGTGAAGATGCCCGGCTTCCGGCCTGGCAAGGTGCCCCTCAAGATGGTGGCGCAGAACTACGGCGCCCAGGTTCACGCCGAGGTGATGAACGACAAGGTCGGCGAGGCCTTCAGCTCGGCGGTCACTGCCGGCAACCTCCGCGTGGCGGGCGCGCCTCGGCTCGAGCCGCGAGCGGTCGAAGGTTCGCAGGACCTGGCATTCTCGGCCACGTTCGAGGTCTACCCGGAGATCACGCTGGGCGACCTGTCCGCCGTCGAGGTCCAGCGCGCCCTCTGCCCGGTGGGCGATGCAGAAATCGAGCGCACGCTCGAGATCATGCGCAAGCAACGCGCGACGTACGAGGACGCCGATCGCGCGGCCGCCGACGGCGACGTCGTCACCGTCGATTTCAAGGGCACGCAGGACGGCACGCCGTTCGATGGCGGCACGGCCACGGACTTTCCGTTTTCCCTCGGTCAGGGACGGATGCTCCCCGAGTTCGAGGCCGCCGTCACCGGCATGAAGCCGGGCGAGAGCAAGACCTTCCCGCTGACCTTCCCGCAGGACTACACCGCGAAGGAACTGGCTGGCAAGACAGTGCAGTTCGAGGTGAATCTCAAGAAGGTGCAGCAGCCCGTGCTGCCGCCGGTCGACGCCCAGTTCGCGAAGTCCCTCGGCATCGCCGACGGCGACATCGAGAAGATGCGGTCCGAGATCAGGACCAACCTCGATCGCGAGGTGGCCTCACGGCTGCGCGCGCGCAGCAAGGACAGCGTGATGACGGGCCTGCTGTCGGTCGCGTCGTTCGAGGTGCCGAAGTCGCTCGTCGAGGGCGAGAAGCAGCGTCTCGCCGAGGTGGCGCGCAACGACCTGGTGGCGCGCGGGATGTCGGCGCAGGACGCGCCACTTCCGCTGGAGCTCTTCCAGCCGCAGGCCGAGCGGCGTGTCCGGCTCGGCTTGCTGCTGGGCGAGGTCGTGCGCGCGAACGGGCTGCAGCCGCGGCCCGACCAGATCCGCAAGCTGGTCGAGGAGATGGCGCAGAGCTACGAACGCCCCCAGGAAGTGATCAACTGGTACCTGTCCGATCGCAAGCGCCTGGGTGAACTCGAATCGGTCGCCCTCGAGGACAATGTGACGAACTGGGTCCTGGAACGGGCGAAGGTCGTGGACACGACGGTTGCGTTCGACGAATTGATGGGCCATACGGGCCGCTGACGAAGGCGAGGGAAGGATGATCAAACCGGACATGACGGCGACGTCGCTGGAGCCCCAGGGCCTCGGCATGGTGCCCATCGTCATCGAGCAGAGCGGCCGCGGCGAGCGCGCCTATGACATCTATTCCCGCCTGCTGCGCGACCGCGTCGTGTTCATGGTCGGTCCCGTGACCGACCAGACCGCGAACCTCGTCGTGGCGCAGCTCCTGTTTCTCGAATCGGAGAATCCGGACAAGGACATCTCGCTGTACATCAACTCGCCAGGCGGGTCCGTCTACGCGGGAATGTCCATTTTCGACACGATGCAGTTCATCAAGCCGGACGTGTCCACGATCTGCGTCGGCATGGCGGCCAGCATGGGCGCCTTCCTGCTTGCGGCGGGAGCGAAGGGCAAGCGCTATTCGCTTCCCAACTCGCGCATCATGATCCACCAGCCATCGAGCGGCGCTCAAGGTCAGGCGTCGGACATCGAGATCGCCGCGCGCGAGGTGCTGGACCTGCGCGATCGGCTGAACCGGATCCTCGCCGAGCGCACCGGACAGCCGGTCGAGAAGATCGCGAGGGACACGGACCGCGACAACTTCATGTCCGCGGAGGATGCCGTAAGCTACGGCCTCGTCGACAAGATCTTTGTCAAGCGCGGCGAACAGCCGTAATCTGCACACGCCTACATAACGAGGTCCCGCCCGCTCCTTTATGTCGGACAAAAAGGGTTCGAGCGAAAAGCTCCTTTACTGCTCCTTCTGCGGCAAGAGCCAGCATGAGGTCAAGAAGCTCATCGCCGGCCCGTCGGTGTTCATCTGCGACGAGTGCATCGACCTCTGCAACGACATCATCCGGGACGAGACGACCGCGGACACACCCGCGAGCGGCACGCGCTCCGACCTGCCGACCCCGCACGAGATCGGCTCGATCCTCGACCAGTACGTCATCGGGCAGGACAAGGCCAAGCGGATCCTGTCGGTCGCGGTCTACAACCACTACAAGCGCCTGAAGCACATGGGCAGCAAGGATGACGTCGAGCTCGCGAAGAGCAACATCCTGCTGATCGGCCCGACCGGCTCGGGCAAGACGCTGCTGGCGCAGACGCTGGCGCGGCTGCTGAACGTGCCCTTCGTGATCGCCGACGCGACGACGCTGACCGAGGCGGGTTACGTCGGCGAGGACGTCGAGAACATCATCCAGAAGCTGCTGCAGAACTGCAACTACGAGGTCGACAAGGCGCAGCGCGGCATCGTCTACATCGACGAGATCGACAAGATCTCCCGCAAGAGCGACAACCCGTCGATCACGCGCGACGTCTCGGGCGAGGGCGTGCAGCAGGCGCTGCTGAAGCTGATCGAAGGCACCATCGCTTCGGTGCCCCCGCAAGGCGGCCGCAAGCACCCGAACCAGGACTTCGTGCAGATCGACACGACGAACATCCTGTTCATCTGCGGCGGCGCGTTCGACGGGGTCGAGAAGATCATCCGCAGCAGGTCCGAGAAGAGCGGGATCGGCTTCGGCGCATCGGTGACGAGCGCGAGCGACCGGTCGGTGGGCGACCTGCTGCGCGACGTCGAGCCCGAGGACCTCATCAAGTTCGGCCTGATCCCCGAGCTCGTCGGCCGGCTGCCGGTGGTTGCCACGCTGGATGAACTCAGTGAAGAGGCACTGGTCGAGATCCTCGTCCAGCCCAAGAACGCACTCGCCAAGCAGTTCCAGCGGCTCTTCCAGATGGAAGGGGTCGATCTGGAAGTGCGTCCGGACGCCCTGCGCGCCATTGCGCGCAAGGCGATCAAGCGCAAGACCGGAGCCCGCGGGCTGCGCTCGATCGTCGAAAGCGTCCTGCTGGACGTCATGTACGACCTGCCCAGCACCAAGAACGTCGTGAAGGTCGTCGTCGACGAAAACACCATCGGCGGCGGCAAGCCGTTGCTGATGTACTCCGACCAGCCCAAGGTCGCCGGCGCGCCGCGCTAGCGACACCGACCCGCTCTTTCCGCCAGGCTGGCGGGCCCGGATGAGCGGTTCCCGTGCGTGCTAGATTGGATCAGGGCGGATCTCGGAGCGCCCTTGCATTCCGCATGCGCGGGCGCATATGCGCTGAAAGTCCATCCGAAGGGAAACATTCCGAATGTCCACACAAATCCTGCCGCCGGAACGCATAACGCTGCCGCTGCTGCCGCTGCGCGACGTGGTCGTGTTTCCGCACATGGTGATTCCGCTGTTCGTCGGGCGCCCGAAGTCGATCCGCGCCCTCGAGGCGGCGATGGAAGCCGGCAAGAACATCATGCTGGTCGCGCAGAAGAACGCCGCCAAGGACGAGCCGGCCGCCGAGGACATCTACGAGATCGGCTGCGTCGCCAGCATCCTGCAGATGCTCAAGCTTCCCGACGGCACCGTGAAGGTGCTGGTCGAGGGCGCGCAGCGCGCCCGCATCGAGCAGATCGAGGACGGCGCCACGCACTTCACCGCAAACGTGATGCCGATCGCGCCGGAGACGACGCCGACGGCGGAGGTCGAGGCGCTGCGCCGCGCCATCGTCAGCCAGTTCGACCAGTACGTGAAGCTCAACAAGAAGATTCCCGCCGAGATCCTGACCTCGATCGCCGGCATCGATGAGGCGGGGCGCCTGGCGGACACGATCGCCGCGCACCTGCCGCTGAAGCTCGAGCAGAAGCAGAGGATCCTCGAGATGCCGGGCCTCAACGAGCGCCTGGAGCACTTGCTCGCCCAGCTCGAGACCGAGATCGACATCCTCCAGGTCGAGAAGCGCATCCGCGGCCGCGTGAAGCGGCAGATGGAGAAGAGCCAGCGCGAGTACTACCTGAACGAACAGGTCAAGGCGATCCAGAAGGAGCTCGGCGAGGGCGAGGAGGGCGCTGACCTCGAGGAGCTCGAGAAGAAGATCAAGGCCGCGCGCATGCCGAAGGCCGCCCGCGACAAGGCGCACTCGGAGCTGAAGAAGCTCAAGCTGATGTCGCCGATGTCAGCCGAGGCCACGGTCGTCCGCAACTACCTGGACACGCTGGTCGGGCTGCCGTGGAAGAAGCGCAGCAAGATCAACAACGACCTCGCCAACGCCGAGAAGGTGCTGAACGACGACCACTACGGGCTCGAGAAGGTCAAGGACCGCATCCTCGAGTACCTCGCCGTGCAGCAGCGCGTCGACAAGGTCAAGGCGCCGATCCTGTGCCTCGTCGGCCCCCCGGGCGTCGGCAAGACCTCGCTCGGCCAGTCGGTCGCGCGCGCGACGAACCGCAAGTTCATCCGCATGGCTCTCGGCGGCGTGCGTGACGAGGCCGAGATCCGCGGCCACCGGCGCACCTACATCGGGTCGATGCCGGGCAAGGTCCTGCAGAACCTCGGCAAGGTCGGCGTTCGCAACCCGCTGTTCCTGCTCGACGAGGTCGACAAGATGGGGATGGACTTCCGCGGCGACCCGGCCTCGGCGCTGCTGGAGGTGCTCGACCCCGAGCAGAACCACACGTTCCAGGACCACTACGTCGAGGTCGACTTCGACCTGTCTGACGTGATGTTCGTCGCCACCAGCAACACGATGAACATTCCGCCGGCGCTGCTCGACCGGATGGAAGTGATCCGCCTGTCGGGCTACACGGAGGAGGAGAAGGTCCACATCGGCCTGCAGCACCTGCTGCCGAAGCAGATGAAGACCAACGGCCTCAAGGACGGCGAACTCGCAATAACGGAGAGCGCGATCCGCGACATCATCCGGTACTACACGCGCGAGGCGGGCGTCCGCTCGCTGGAGCGCGAGATCAGCAAGGTCTGCCGCAAGGTGGTCAAGCAGTTGCTGCTGAAGAGCCAGGACAAGAAGATCCAGGTCTCGGCGAAGAATCTCGACAAGTTCCTCGGCGTGCGTCGCTTCTCGTTCGGCGTCGCCGAGAAGCAGAACCAGGTCGGCCAGGTCACCGGGCTGGCATGGACCGAAGTGGGCGGCGACCTGCTGACGATCGAGGTGGCGACCATGCCCGGCAAGGGCAACGTGCAGCGCACGGGCTCGCTCGGCGATGTCATGAAGGAGTCGGTCGAGGCGGCGCGCTCGGTGGTGCGGGCGCGGGCCCGCAGGATGGGCATCCGCGACGAGGTGTTCGAGAAGACCGACCTGCACGTGCACTTCCCGGAAGGCGCGACGCCGAAGGACGGTCCGTCGGCGGGCATCGCGATCACGACCGCGCTCGTGTCGGCCTTGTCCGGCATTCCGGTGCGCGCCGACGTCGCGATGACCGGCGAGATCACGCTGCGCGGCGAAGTGCTCGCGATCGGCGGGCTCAAGGAGAAGCTGCTCGCGGCCCACCGCGGCGGCATCAAGACGGTGATGATTCCGGAGGAAAACGTCAAGGATCTCGCGGAGATCCCGGACAACGTGAAGAATCGTCTCGAAATCGTTCCCGTCAAGTGGATCGACAAGGTGCTCGAGATCGCGCTCGAGCGCCAGCCGGTCCCGCTGACCGACGATGATGCCGCGGCGACCCCGGTGAAGTCAGGCGATGCGCCTGCCACGAGCGAGGTCGTCAAGCACTGAGCCCGTCACGGGTTGAAGCGGCGCGCGTCGACCGACGTGCGCCGCTTCCTTCTTTCTCGTCAAGGAAGACCGACGTCTCCAAATTTCGCTTCGCTTTCCCTTGACACTCCAGGGTCCGCGCGGTGAAATTGCCGTTCGAATTCGTCCGCTCGCATGCTTGCCCTCCGACGTCCTTCAACCAGAACAACCGGAACCGCGCAGCTGCGTGATCAGTCTCGACAGAGGGGGTGTAAGTGAACAAGACCGAATTGATCGACCACATCGCCAAGCAGGCCGACATTTCCAAGGCCGCTGCGGGTCGAGCCCTTGAAGCGATCGTTGCAGGCATCCGCACGAGCTTGAAGAAGGGCAACTCGGTGACGCTGGTCGGGTTCGGCACGTTCATGGTGGGCAAGCGCGCCGCGCGCACCGGTCGCAATCCGCGCACGAATCAGCCGATCAAGATCAAGGCTGCGCGCGTTCCGAAGTTCCGTCCTGGCAAGGCATTGAAAGATTCGCTAAACTAGCGGTCTTTCGTAGCCAACTGCTGTTGCTCGTCAGCCTCGTGCCGACGGTCAGCCCGGGGTGCTTAGCTCAGTTGGTAGAGCGGCGCCCTTACAAGGCGTAGGTCGGGAGTTCGAGCCTCTCAGCACCCACCAGCTCCACGCAGCAGTGGCCTCGAAGCAGACGCGGAGTGGTAGTTCAGTTGGTTAGAATACCGGCCTGTCACGCCGGGGGTCGCGGGTTCGAGTCCCGTCCACTCCGCCACAAAACACCAAAAGGCGAACACTGTTCGCCTTTTTTGTTGCTGCACCGATTGATGCAGCACTGAACGCTCGACAGGGGCCCGCGCCATGTTCGAATCGGTCCGCACGCATCGTCGCTGGATGATGCTTTTCATGATCGTCCTGATCTTCCCGTCCTTCGTCTTCTTCGGGATCCAGGGCTACAGCAGCTTCATCGAGAGCGACAGCGCACTCGCGAAGGTCGACGGTTCGCCGATCACGCAGCAGGAGTTCGACCAGGCGCAGCGCGACCGCATCGAGCGGCTCAGGCAGACCTTCGGGGCCGACTTCGACCCGAGGCTGCTCGAGACCCAGGAAGCACGGGCTTCGATCCTGGACGGCATCGTGATGAACCGCGCCCTGGCCAACGAGGCCAACAAGGCGAACATCATCGTCACCACCGACCGCCTGCGCGAGGTGCTCGCGACCGTGCCGGCATTCCAGGAAGACGGCAAGTTCAGCTACGACAAGTACAAGGCCTATGTCGCGTCGCAGGGCCTGACGGAGCCGATCTTCGAGCAGCGGGTGCGCGAGGATCTTCGCAAGCAGGCGCTGCTCCAGGCTGTCGTCGAGTCGGCCATCGTCCCGAAGACGGTCGCGGACCGCCTCGACACCATGCTGCGCGAGCAGCGCGAAGTGCGCGAGTTGCGCTTCACGGCCGAGCAGTTCCTGCCCAAGGTGAAGGTGTCCGACGAGCAGGTCGCCGCGTTCTACGAGCAGAACCGCACGCTCTTCGAGACGCCCGAGTCGGCCAGGGTCGAGTTCCTGGTCCTGTCGCCGGAAGCGCTCTCCGGCACCGGCCCGGTGCCGGAGGCCGAGGCGCGGGCCTACTACGAGCAGAACAAGGCGCGCTTCGGTACCGACGAGCAGCGGCGGGCCAGCCACATCCTGATCACGCCCGAGGGCGGCGACAAGGCGGCCGCGAAGAAGAAGGCCGAGCAGCTGCTGGAACAGGTGAAGTCGAAGCCGGGAGATTTTGAAAAGCTGGCGCGCGAGAACTCCAGGGACCCCGGCTCCGCCGCGCAGGGCGGCGACCTCGGACTCTTCGGCAAGGGGATGATGGTCAAGCCGTTCGAGGAAGCCACCTTCAGGATGAAGCCGGGCGAGATCAGCGGCGTCGTCGAAAGCGACTTCGGCTTCCACATCATCAAGCTCACCGAGGTGAAGGCGGCCGAGGTGAAGCCATTCGAGCAGGTCAGGGCCGACATCGAGCGCGATCTCAAGACGCAGCAGGCGCAAGGCGAGTTCGCGAAGGCGGCCGATCAGTTCACGAATCTGGTCTACGAGCAGGCGGACTCGCTGCAGCCGGCGGCCGACGCGCTGAAGCTGAAGGTCCAGCAGGTCGACGCGCTGACGCGGCGCGGCCTCGCGCCCCACATCAACGCGCGCGTCGTCGACGCGCTGTTCTCGGAAGAGTCGCTCAAGTCGAAGCGCAATACGCAGGCGATCGAGGTGGCAACCAACACGCTGGTGTCGGCGCGCATCGTCGACCACAAGCCGGCGGCGGTCCGCCCGCTCGACGAGGTGAAGGCGCAGGTGCGGCAGCTCGTCGAGCGGCGCGAGGCGGCTCGCCTTGCGAAGGAAGCGGGCGAGGCCCGGCTGGCCGAATTGAGGAAGCAGCCGAGCGACGCGGGCTTCGCGCCCGCGCGGACCATCTCGCGGAGCAATCCGCAGGGTCTGCCGCCCAGCGCGCTGAGCGCGATCATGGGCGCGCCGGCCGACAAGCTGCCGGCTTTCATCGGGACCGAAGTCGACGGCGCCGGCTACCTGATCGCGCAGATCGTGTCGGCCAAGATCGGTGAAGCGGGCACCGCCGAGCAGCGCGACGCCAGGGACCGGGTCCTGGCGCAGCAGGCCGCTGCCGCCGACGAGGTCACGTACGCGGAGGGGTTGAAGGCACGTCACAACGTCAAGATCCTGAACGCCGACTTCCAGAAGCCGGCGGTCAACCCCGTGACGGACGCGAAGGCCGCGCCGAGCGGCGAGGCGAAGAAGTAGCGCTCAGCCGGCGAGCGCCCGGGCCGCCTCGCGGAAGGCGACGGGGTCGTCGCTCGCGAGAGCGAGCGGCCGGGCCTGCGGCGACCGCGTGAAGTTGCGACCGATCGACCGCAGGTACGCCGGGTCGTAGTGATCGAGCAGCAAGCGCTCCACGAGGGCGTCCCACCGACCCGCGTCCACCAGTTTCTTCCACTCGCCGACCCGCTGGTGCCCGTGCAGCGGCACGAGGCAGTCGAGCTTCTCGTGCAGGGTCGCGGTGTCCGATTCGAAGTGGACGTACTCGTCGCGCAGCAGCCGGATCCGGGCTTCGAGCGGAAGCTCGAGGCGGATGCAATCCGAGGCCCGCATCGCCAGCAGCAACTGGTCGGGAACCCTCAGCTCTCCGACCTTGCGGCTCTCCGACTCGATGAAGATCGGCCGCGAGGAGTCGAAGCCGCGCAGGGCGTGCCACAGGCGCGTCTCGAACCGTTTCTGCGACGGCTGTGGCAGCGCCGGCAGGCTTCCGAGCAGCGAGCCGCGGTGATGGGCGAGGGCTTCGAGGTCGAGCACTTGCGCCCCGGCATCGGCGAGGTGCTGCAGCAGACGGCTCTTCCCGCTGCCCGTCGTGCCGCAAACGACGCGGAACGTGTGGCGCGCCGGCAGGCGATCGAGATCGGCCAGCACCGCGCGGCGGAACGCACGGTAGCCGCCCTCGAGCTGCCGCGCCTGCCAGCCCACGCGCCCGAGGACGTGGGTCATCGCGCCGCTGCGGTTGCCGCCGCGCCAGCAGTAGACCAGCGGCTTCCACGAACGCGGCTTGTCGCCGAACGACTGCTCCAGATGCTTCGCGATGTTGCGCGACACGAGGGCAGCACCGCGCCGCCTGGCGTCGAACGACGACTGCTGGCGGTCCATCGTGCCGACTTCGGCGCGCTCGGCGTCGGTCAACACCGGGCAGCTGATCGCTCCCGGGACGTGATCCTCGGCGTACTCGGCTTCGCTGCGGACATCGATGATCGTGTCGAACCGGCCGAGGTCGGCGAGCGCGTCTTCGGCTGTGACCACAGTGCGGTCCTCGTTCATCGCTTGGGCCGCCCTTCGAGCAGCGGGCGCAGGACCGGCCAGACGTTGTCGAGCATGCGTGGCTGCGCCTCGGCGGTCGGATGGATGCGGTCTGCCTGGAACAGGTCGAGCGACTCCGCGAAGCCGTCGAGGAGGAAGGGAACGAGCGGTACCTTGAACTCGCGCGCCAGCGCGGCAAAGGTGTCGGCGAAGCGGTCGGCGTACTCGCGGCCGTAGTTCGGCGGCACGCGCAGGCCCACCAGCAGCACCTTCGCGCCGGCGGCCTGGCCCTGGCGGATCATCGCGGCGAGGTTGTCCCGCATGACGGTCAGCGGCAGCCCGCGGAGTCCGTCGTTGGCGCCGAGTTCCAGCACGATGACCCGGGGCCGGTGCTCTTTCAGCAACGCGGGCAAACGAGTACGGCCGCCGCTGGTGGTCTCGCCGCTGATGCTTGCGTTGACGACCCTATAATCGATGCCACTGGCGCGCAGGCGATCGGCAAGCAGTTGCACCCATCCCGTCCCCCGCGGCAGTCCGTATTCGGCCGACAGGCTGTCGCCGACCACCAGCAGGACCGGCCCGCCTGACCCCTTGACCACGGCAGGCGAGCCCCACGCGGCGACAGGCGCGAGGCACGCGAACAGCGCGGCCAGCAATGCGAAGCCGGATCGGATCAGGAAATTTCTGCGCACGGAGTGATGAAAGTGACTGACGTTGCAGTCGAGGCCGCGGTCGAGGCATGCGGCCTCGGCAAGGTCGTGCAGGACGCGACAGGAAGCCTCACGATTCTCGATGATATCAACCTGGTCATCGCGCCCCGCGAGACGGTGGCGATCGTCGGCGCGTCGGGCTCCGGAAAGTCCACCCTGCTGGGACTGCTCGCTGGACTCGACGTTCCCACGCGCGGCACGGTGCGCCTCTTCGGCGAGGACCTGTTCTCGCGCGACGAGGACGGACGCGCGGCGCTGCGGGCCCAGCGCCTCGGGTTCGTGTTCCAGTCGTTCCAGCTGCTGCCGCACCTGAACGCGCTGGAGAACGTGCTGCTGCCCCTCGAACTCGGCGGGCGCGTGCCCGACGGCCGGAACCCGGTCGAGGCGGCGCGCGAGTTGCTGAAGCGCGTGGGACTCGGCGAACGGCTCGCGCACTATCCGAAGTATCTCAGCGGCGGCGAACAGCAACGGGTCGCGCTGGCCCGCGCCTTCGTCCTGCATCCGCCCTTGCTGCTCGCCGACGAGCCGACCGGCAGCCTCGATGCGCGCACCGGCGAAGCCGTGATCGACCTGATGTTCGAACTGAACCGGGAGCGCGGTTCGACGCTGGTGATGGTCACGCACGATCCGGACATCGCGCGTCGCTGCGGACGCCAGATCGAGTTGTCCGCCGGCCGGATCGTGTCGCCGACCGCAGCTTCAGAGGCCCTCGCGTAGCTTCCGCAACGCCTCCGCCGCGCGCGGCGCCAGGTCGCCGGCGACTATTCCGATGTCACCCGCGCCCCGCACGGCAGCACCGTGGAGCCAGACGGCCGCGACCACGGATTGCCACGCGTCGAATCCCTGCGCGAGAAGTGCGCCGAGCATGCCGGCCAGCACGTCGCCCGTGCCCGCCGTCGCCAGCGCCGGAGAGCCGGTCGGATTGATGGCGGTTCGGCCGTCCGGCCCCGCGATGACGGTGCCGGCGCCCTTGAGGACAACGATCGCGCGCAAGTCGCGGGCGATCGTTCGTGCGGCGCCCAAGCGGTCCCGCTGGACGTCCTGCGCGGAAATCTTCAGCAGTCGCGCGGCTTCGAGCGGATGCGGCGTCAGCACCGAAGGCACCGCGCGCTCGCGCAGTGTCGCCCGCAATGCGGACTCCTCGGCGAGGAGATTGAGTCCGTCGGCATCGATCACGCAGGCGCGCGGACGCGCGAGCGACCACGCGAGCGCCGCGCGCCCCCCGCTGTCGACGCCGAGCCCGCAACCGACCACCACGCATTCCGGGTCGGCAATCGACGCATGCGGCCGGAACATCAGTTCCGGCTGGACCGGATCCACGCGCAGTTCCGGCGCGCCGATGCAGTCGACATAAACGCGGCCCGCGCCCAGCCGCAGGGCCGCGCGGGCGGCCAGCAACGGCGCGCCGACCATGCCGGCGCCGCCACCGACAACCAGCACGTTGCCGAAGCTGCCCTTGTGGGTATCGCGCCGGCGCGGCCGTGCAATGTCTGGAAACTCGTCGGGCGCCGACAACGTGAGCGCGGATGAGCCGGCCTCCAGGCCTAGCCAGTCGACTTGCACCTCGCCGGCCGCATCGCTGCCGGCTCCCGTGTGAAGCCCCGGCTTGTCGCCAAGGAACGTGACGGTGAGGTCGGCACGGACCCCTTCGACGTCTCCGACCCACGCTCCGCGGTCGCTGTCGAGCCCGCTCGGCACGTCGAGCGCGACGACCCGCTCGGCGTGCTCATTGATCCACCGCACGGCGTCGAGGAATGCGCCCTGCAGGGGACGCGCCAGCCCGATGCCGAACAGCGCATCGACCACGATGTCGAAGCGCCGATCGGGCAGGGCGGCCGACATGGCGCCTCCGCCTTCGCGCCAGCGCCGGAACGCCGCGAGCGCGTCGGTCGCCGAAGGCTGCGCTGCCCCGAGGAGCACGCAGACAACCTGGTGCCCGCGCGCGGCCAGTTCGGCCGCCACGACGAAGCCGTCACCGCCGTTGTTGCCGGGCCCGCACACGATGCAGACCGACGGGCGGCGATCGCCGGCCAAGGCGTCGATGCGCCGCGCCGCGCCGCGGCCGGCGCGCGCCATCAACTCGCCGGCGGGAAGACCGGGCTGCGCACCCTGTTCGATCGCGCGCAGTTCGGCAACGGTGAAGAGCGCGGTTCCCATGCAGACAGGTTAGGCAGCGCGCCGACGGTCGTATCTGTCGATCGTCAACCCGTCGAGATCGATCTCCGGCGCCCGGCCTCCGATGACGTCGGCCAGCACCTTGCCCGAACCGCACGCCATGACCCAGCCGGTGGAGCCGTGTCCGGTGTTGAGGTACAGGTTGGGAATCCGGCTGGGGCCGAGCACCGGCGGGCCGTCGGGCAGCATGGGGCGAGCCCCGATCCAGAACTGCGCCTTGCGGTAGGCGGCCGCAGCGGGAAACCAGTCGCCTGCCACCTTGATCAGCGTGCTCAGTGCGTTGTCACGCAGCTTCATGCCGCGGGTGCCGATTTCGGCGGTACCGGCGATCCGCAGGCGGTTGCCCATGCGGGTGATCGCAACCTTGTAGGTCTCGTCCATCACGCCCGTCATCGGGGCGTGCTCGAGCGCCGTGATGGCCGCCGTCGCCGAGTAGCCCTTCACGGCCATCAGCGGCAGCCGGATGCCGAGCGGACGCAGCAACGCAAGGCTGTCGACCCCGCCGGCGACGACATAGGCGTCGCCGCGCAGTTCCCCGGCGCTCGTGCGCAGGCACTCGATTCGGCCCAGCGCCAGGCCGAAGCCCTGGGCGGTCTCGCCGAAGCGGAACCGAACGCCGTCGCGCGCCGCGATGTCCTTCAACTGGTGGGCGAAGAACGCGCAGTTGCCCGTCTCGTCGTCGGGCAGGTGCAGCGCGCCCGCCAGCGGCGTGACAGGGTGGAGCGCCACTTCCACCGCGCGCGCCTCGTCGCCGCTCAGCAGCCGGTGCGCGACGCCCAGTTCGGTGAGCATCCTGCGCGTCGCGCCCGAACGCTCGACTTCCTGCTCGGTCCGGAACAGTTGCAGGTACCCGGTGGACTGCTCGTAGTCGAGCGCGTGCAGCTTGCGCAGCGCGCGGATCTGTTCCTGGCTGTAGAACGCGAGCCGCTGCATGCGTGCCTTGTTGCGGGCGAATCGTTCGGCGCTGCACTCGGTGAGCCAGCGCCGGATCCAGTTCCACAAGGCCAGGTTCGCCGCGGGCCGGAAGACGATGGGCGCTTCGGCCTTGAAGAGGTAGGCGGCAACCTTGCCCGGCATGCCGGGCTGGGCCCATGGCGCGACGTAGGACGGCGCCATGACGCCCGCGTTGGCGAAGCTCGTCTCCTGGGCCACGCCGGGACGGCGCTCGACCACGGTGACATCCATGCCTGCCCGGCGCAGGAAGTAGGCGGTGCACACGCCGATCACTCCGGCGCCGACCACGATGACGTGCATGGACCTGTTGTTCTTCTTCGGTTGCGAGCGGCGCGCATTGTAGCCGCGCGCCGCCGGCGGCCTAGAGCTTCATCTGGCCCGGGAGGAAGGTCACGAGTGTCGGGAAGTACCAGATGGCAAGCACCGCGATCACCATCATCAGGAAGTAGGGGAATGCCGCGAGCGCGATGTAGTTGATCTGTCGCCGCGTCATTCCCTGCATCACGAACAGGTTGAACCCGACGGGCGGCGTGATCTGCGCCATCTCCACCACGATCACGATGAAGATGCCGAACCACAGCAGGTCGATGCCCGCGGTCTGCAGCGTCGGCAGCAGCACGGCCATCGTCAGCACGACCATCGAGATGCCGTCGAGGAAGCACCCGAGGATGATGAAGAACACCATCAGCAGCATGATCAGCGCGAACGGGCTGAGGTTCATCGCGCCGATCGCCTCGGCGAGCTGGCGCGGCAGCCCGATGAATCCCATCGACAGCGACAGGAAGGCGGAGCCCGCGAGGATCAGCGCGATCATGCAGTACAGCCGCGTCGCCGCCATCAGCGCCTCCCAGAACGTGGCCCGGGTCAGCGTGCCCTGCGCGGCCGAGAGGATCAGCGCGCCGACCACGCCGAGGGCGGCCGCCTCGGTGGCCGTCGCGATGCCGCTGTAGATCGATCCGAGCACGACCCCGATCAGCCCGAGGACGGGCAGCAGGTGGCGCGATTCATTGAGCTTCTGGAGGAACGTCAGCGAGATGTCGGCGGGCGGCACCTTGTCGCGGTTGCGGATCGCCCAGAACATCGTGTAGCCCATGAACAGGGCGGCGAGCATCACCCCGGGGATCACCCCGGCGATGAACAGCTTGCCGATCGACACGTCGGCGGCGACCCCGTACACGATCATGATGATCGACGGCGGGATCAGCAGGCCCAGCGTGCCCGCCCCGGCCAGCGACCCGATCGAGATGCCGTCGGGGTAGCCGCGCTTCGCGAGCTCGGGCAGCGTGATCTTCCCGATCGTCGCGCAGGTCGCGGCCGAAGAACCGGACACGGCCGCGAAGATCGTGCAGCCGATGATGTTCGCGTGCAGCAGGCGGCCGGGCAGCCACTGCAGCCACGGCGCCAGGCCGCGGAACATGCCTTCGGACAGCCGGCTCTTCAGCAGGATTTCGCCCATCCAGATGAACAGCGGCAGCGCCGTCAGCGTCCAGCTCGACAGCGAACCCCACACGGTGAGCGCGAGCGCGTCGCCTCCCGGCCGCGTGGTGAAGAGCTCCATGCCGATCCAGGCGACGCCGAGCACGGCGATGCCGATCCAGACGCCGGCGCCGAGGATGACGAAGAGGGCGACGATGAGCAGCAGCGCGATCAGCGTACCCATCGCTCACTCCACGTGCGCGGCTTCGTCGGTGCCGGGCGCGAGCTTCCCGGTCCCGAGCGTGAGGACCAGCTGCTCGGCGAAGGCAACCGCCAGGCCGAACAGGCCAATCGCCATCGACAGCTGCGGGATCCACAGCGGCGTGGCGTCGACGTTCTGCGACACGTCGTGGTACACATACGAGCCCCACACCAGCTTCGCGGCGAACCATGCGAAGTAGGCGGAGAGCAGCGTGGCCACCACCAGGCACAGGGCAGTACCCGGCGTAGGCGTCGAGACCCGCCATCGAGAATCCGAACTCGCGTCCGGCAATCCCGACCACCTGGACCACGAGCGTCGCGAGGATGAACAGGGCACCGAGCGCGCCGAGCGCCGTGTAGAACGGGTCGAGGACGGATCGCCGCATGGCGGGCAAGAAAAAGGCCGCCTTGCGGCGGCCTGTTGGGGTCGATTACTTGCGAAACGCGCCGATGATGGCCTGGCCGTCGGGCCCGGCCTTCTGCAGCCATTCGTTGAGCATCGTCTCGCCCATTTTCGTCAGCTCGGCCTTGAAGGCGGGGTTCGGCTCGTACACGGTCATCTTGTTGGCCTTGAGCGTGGCCAGAGACTCGCCGGTGAAGTCGCGCATGCGC
>JBFZCF010000006.1:0-23271 GCA_041308065.1 Burkholderiales bacterium | reverse complement strand
CGTGAGCTGCGCCGGGCCGAGTGCGATGCGGTCGGCCGCGACGAGCAGCGGCGCCGTGCCGTCGAGCAGGAGGTCGAGCGGCCTGCCGGCGGCCAGCGAGTCCACCTTGCCCCGCCAGGCGTCCTGCAGCCAGCCGCCGCCCGCGCGCAGCGTCAGCGGTTCCCCGGTCTCCGTCTTCGCGTCCAGTGCGATGGCGTGCGCCGAGGTCGTGCCCTTTGCGGTCAGGCTGGCGGTCGACAGCCAGAGCTCCGGCCGGCCGGGTGCCTTGTGCCCGCTCAGCGTCACCGCGACGTCGAGCGGTGCGTCCGGCGCCAGGCCACCGCGCAGCGTCGCATCGAGCTTGTCGATCCGGTGCTGGCCGGGCAGCAGCAACGCCGCGCCGCTGGCCGTTGCCTCGATCCATGGCGACTGCGCGGTGCCGCCGAGCTTGCCCTGCGCCGAGAGTCTGCCGCCGAGCGACGCGACGAGGTCGCCGAGGCGCGGCACGTCGATGTCGAACGACAGCTCGCGGCCGCCGCCGATGCCGCCGCTCGCGCGCAGCCGCGCGTCGCCGGACACGAGCTCGGTGTCGACGTCGAGCCGGTCGCCATCCAGTTGCAGGTCCGCGCGGCCCTCGACCGGGCGGCCATACAGCCGGCTGTCGCTCAGCGTGACGTCGGCGCGTCCGCGCCGCACCGGCTGCAGCGTGCCGTCGACGTTCAGCCTGCCGTTGAGACGCGTGTCGGCGCCAGCCACCAACTTCGACAGGTCGAGCGCGCGGAACTCGCCGCGCAGTTGCACGGCCGTGGCCGGGCCAAGCTGGACGCGGCCGCTGACATCGGCCCGGCCTTCACCCAGGCGCGCATTCGCCCGCTCGATCTCGACGACGTCACCGGCCACGGTGACGGCGAAGTCGAGATCGATGGGAAGGCCGCGCGCGTTGGTGGCGCGGCCGGTGAAGCGATGCCGCCCCGGCCCGGACTCGAAGTCGAGCCGACCGGAGGCCTGTGTGGCCGTGGCGGACGTGTGGATACGCGCCGCGTCGATGCCCCGGAAGTTCACCTGCCCGGTGATCGCGCCGTCCGCGGATCGAACGGCATCCGCTTGCGCGCTGCCGCCGGCAACATCGACCTGCTCCAGTGCGAGATCCAGCGCCGCCGCGGACCAGCGCAGCGTGCCCCGCGCCGACTGCACCGGCAACCGCTGGCGGTCGATGGGACCGGGCACGGCGTTCCTCAGCTGGAACGGGCCGGCAAGGGTGAACTCGGCGCCGGCTTGCGGCTGCAGGTCCGCCGTGCCCGTCAACCGCATGACCGGGACGTCGGGCAGCCACTTGTCCGGTTCGAGGTCCGCGATCGCCAGCGACAGCGCGGCGAGCGGCACCGCCGAGAACGGCGTGACGCGTGCCTGCGCATCGAGGCGGCCGGCGTCGTTGTCGCTGCGGGCGACGAGTGTCATGTCCAGCAGCGAGCCCGAAGCGGTGAGCACCGCCTGCACGGGCTTGTCGAGCACGATCGAGCGCAGTTCCGCGTGCGCGGCGAGCGGGAACGGACGGGCGGCGCCCAGCGTGCCGCCGAGTACCGCTTCCGTCGGCCCGTACCGCGCGCTCGCATGTTCGATCCGGATCGCTTCGTCGTCGGCCTGTCCGCCCAGCCGGACGTCCCTGAGTACGTGCGGCTCCTGGCCGCGTTCGCCGAGTCGCATCTCGCCGATCGTCACGTCGCGCAGGCGCAGGCGCAGGGACAGCGGCAGTGCGAGCGATGCCGGCGCCTCGGGGGAGGACTTTTCTTCGCTCGGTGCCCAGGAGACGACCGCCGACTGGGCCGATACCTTGGCCAGGTCGATCACCCGGTCCTGCACGCTGAGTCGTTCGGGAGTCACGACGAGGTTCGTCGCCATCACGGCAAACCCCGGCTCGTCGACCGCGATCCGCTCGAGCGTGAAGCCCGCGCGGAGCGATCCCTCCACGCCGCTCGCCTGCAGCGAGGGCACGGCCCAGGTCCCCGCCCACAGGAGCGCGCGCAGGCCCGGCGTCGTCGTGCCCAGCCAGACCGCGAGAAGCCCGATGGCCGCGAGCACGGCGGCGGCCGGCACGAGAACGACGACGATCGACGTCAGCCAGGGCGGACGGCGCCGGGGCGGCGCGGGGGCCGGCGCGGCAGGCGGGGGCGGGATATCGGCCATGGCGCTAGAACGCGATCGCGATGGAGAAGTGCACCCGCACCTGCCGCTCGCGCTCGCCCCACGCGACGTCGACCGCGAGCGGGCCGGCCGGCGTCCGATAGCGCACCCCCAGTCCGACCCCGAACGCCGGATCGAGTGCGCTCCAGGTGTCCGCGGCATCGCCGACGTCGACGAATGCCGCCAGGCCCAGGTTGCCATCGAAGCGGTCGGTCCACCGGACGTATTCGGCCGACGCGACGGCGAGCGCGCGCCCGCCGATCGTGGCGCCGTCCTGCTTCACGCCGAGGCTCTCGAAGCTGTAGCCGCGCACGGTCGTCGTGCCGCCCGTGCGGAACAGGTACTTCGAAGGCACGGCTGCGATGCCGTCCGCCTGCACGTAGCCAAGGTCGGCGCGCGCGATGAAGACGTCCCGTGGGCCGACCGGAAAGAACTGCTGGATGCGACCGTAGCCGCGCACGAATGCGTCGTCGAGTCGCGTGCCGCTCGCGCCCACGGTGCCTTCGAGCCGCAGGATGTTGCCGCGACGCGGCTCGACCAGGCTGTCGACGTCGCGCCGCACCCAGCTGTAGGTGGTGGACAGGACACTCAGGCTCTGCCAGTCGGTGACTGGCGTGCGGCGGTTCTCGTGCTCGAAGTTGACCGACCACCGGGTCACGACGTTGTTGCCGATGCGCGGGCCCACGGTTCGCGCCCGCGCGGCGCCCAGGCCCCAGCGTCGCACGCGCAGGTCCTCGACGTCGGAGTCCTCGACCAGCACGCCGACGCTGTCCTGGATCCGGTTCGGCCGAGGCGGCAACAGGACGTCGGCGTAGCCGAACCCGCCGGTCTGGTCGAGGCGCGCGCCGGTCAGCAGCACCAACGGCCGTTCGAACAGAATGTTCTGGCGATAGGCGACTTCGACGTGCGGACCGGTGTTGGTCTCGTAGCCGACGCCGATGCTGATCCGCCTGAGGCGCGATTCGCGGACCACGACCTTCAACGGCACCTGGTCCGGTTGCTCAGGCGTTGGCGGCAACGTGATGATCGAGTAGGAGAAGAAGGGCGTGTCGGTCAGCGCCTGCTGGAACTCGACGAGCAAGGCGCGATCGTAGGGCGCGCCTGGTGTGAACGGGTTGAAGCGCTCGACGAGGTCGGCGTCGAAGCGATTCAGCCCCTCGACCTGCAACCCGCCGACGGTGTAGGCGGGCCCGCTGTCGATTTCGACCTCCAGCGTCGCAGTCGCGGTCTCGACGTCGACGCGCGCGGCGGAACCGACGAGGAGCGCGCCGGCGAAGTGGCGCTCCTCGGTCGACGCGAGCAGGCGCATCTTGGCCTGCTCCCACTCGGCCGAACGAAACGGGCTGCCCGGCCTCAGCGGCCAGGCGGCGCGCAGTTGCTCGGCGCGTTGCGCGAAGCGCGGCTCCGCCAGCGCGCCGGTGAACTTCAGGTCCACGGATCCGACGCGGGTCAGTGGCCCGAGGTCGATGATCAGCCGGTAGCGGGTGGCGCCCGATCCGGCGGGCTCGAAGCGCAGCTTCGGATCGAAGTAGCCCTCGGTGGCGAGCGCCTCGCGCACCGCGCGTTCGGCGCGCCGCAGTTCGCGCTCCTCGTCCGCCTCGTCCGCGTCCGGGCCGAGCGTGAAGCGGACGAGAGTGGCGTCCACGACGCTCGCCAGCGCGCTCGGCAGCCCCGGCGCCGCCGCCGCGACCGGACTGGCGTCCTGCGCGACCGCGTGGAGCGGCGAGACAAGCAGGAGGAAGGCAACGGCGGCGAGGAAGCGGCGGAGCACGATGTGGTACGGGGCGGGCCGGCAATGCGGGAAGCACACCGTGGCGGCAGGGCGTCGATGCTAGCAGGGGGCCGAGCGCCGCTTCGTCGGCTTGAAAGGCCCAACCCCGGCCCAAAGTACCCGCTAACCATAGGGCCATTGCGCACACCATCCATGCGACTCGACAAGCTCACGACCAAGTTCCAGGAAGCACTGCAGGACGCGCAGTCCATCGCCGTCGGCCACGACAACCAGTACATCGAACCCGTGCACGTGCTGCTCGCGATGCTCCGGCAGGACGATGCCGGGACGAAGTCGCTGGTGCAGCGCGCCGGGGTGAACGTGGCGGCGCTCGCCGGCGCGCTCGACAGCGCCGTCAAGCGCCAGCCGCAGGTGAAGGGCGGCGATGGCCAGGTGCAGATCGGCCGCGACCTCACGGCCGTGCTGAACGCCACCGACAAGGAAGCGCAGCGGCGCGGCGACAGCTACATCGCGAGCGAGATGTTCCTGCTGGCGGTCGCGGATGACAAGGGCATCGCGGGCCAGCTCGCGCGCGACCACGGCCTGTCGAAGAAGGCACTGCAGGCCGCCATCGATGCGGTGCGCGGCGGGCAGAGCGTCGACTCGGCCGAGGCCGAAGGCCAGCGCGAGGCGCTGAAGAAGTACACGATCGACCTCACCGAGCGCGCCGAACAGGGCAAGCTCGACCCGGTGATCGGCCGCGACGACGAGATCCGCCGCGCGATCCAGATCCTGCAGCGGCGCACCAAGAACAACCCGGTGCTGATCGGTGAGCCGGGCGTGGGCAAGACCGCCATCGTCGAGGGTCTCGCGCAGCGCATCGTCAACGACGAGGTGCCCGAGACCCTGAAGGGCAAGCGTGTCCTCGTGCTCGACATGGCGGGGCTGCTGGCGGGCGCCAAGTACCGCGGCGAGTTCGAGGAACGCCTGAAGGCGGTTCTGAAGGAAGTATCGGCCGAAGCCGGGAAGATCATTCTCTTCATCGACGAGATGCACACGATGGTCGGCGCCGGCAAGGCCGAAGGCGCCATCGACGCCGGCAACATGCTCAAGCCGGCGCTGGCGCGTGGCGAGCTGCACTGCATCGGCGCCACGACCCTCGACGAGTACCGCAAGTACATCGAGAAGGATGCCGCGCTCGAGCGCCGCTTCCAGAAGGTGCTGGTCGACGAGCCGAGCGTGGAGGCGACCATCGCCATCCTGCGCGGCCTGCAGGAACGCTACGAACTGCACCACGGCGTCGAGATCACCGACCCGGCCATTGTCGCCGCGGCCGAGCTATCGCACCGCTACATCACCGACCGCTTCCTGCCCGACAAGGCGATCGACCTGATCGACGAGGCGGCCGCGCGCATCAAGATGGAGATCGACTCCAAGCCGGAGTCGATGGACAAGCTCGACCGCCGCATCATCCAGCTCAAGATCGAGCGCGAGGCGGTGAAGAAGGAAACCGACGAAGCATCGCGCAAGCGGCTCGGGCTGATCGAGGCTGAGATCGAACGCCTCGGGCGCGAGTACGCCGACCTCGACGAAGTGTGGAAGGGCGAGAAGGCGGCGGTGCAGGGCACGCAGCACATCAAGGAAGAGATCGAGAAGCTGCGCGTGCAGATGGAGGATCTCAAGCGCAAGGGCCAGTACGACAAGCTCGCCGAGATCCAGTACGGCCGGATGCCGCAGCTGGAGGCGCAGATGAAGCAGGCCGAGACCGCCGAGGCGCCGAAGGGCAAGCCGAAGCTGCTGCGCACGCAGGTCGGCGCCGAGGAGATCGCCGAAGTCGTTTCGCGCGCCACCGGCATCCCGGTCAGCAAGATGATGCAGGGCGAGCGCGACAAGCTGCTGAAGATGGAAGGGTTCCTGCACAAGCGCGTGGTCGGCCAGGACGAGGCGGTGCGGCTCGTGTCCGACGCCATCCGTCGCTCGCGCGCAGGCCTGTCGGACCCGAATCGCCCGTATGGCTCGTTCCTTTTCCTCGGGCCGACCGGTGTCGGCAAGACCGAGCTGACCAAGGCGCTCGCCGAGTTCATGTTCGACACCGAGGAAGCGCTGATCCGCATCGACATGAGCGAGTTCATGGAGAAGCACTCGGTCGCGCGGCTGATCGGCGCGCCACCGGGCTACGTCGGCTACGACGAGGGCGGCTACCTGACCGAGGCGGTGCGCCGCAAGCCCTACGCCGTGATCCTGTTCGACGAGGTCGAGAAGGCGCACCCGGACGTGTTCAACGTGCTGCTCCAGGTGCTCGACGACGGCCGCATGACCGACGGACAGGGCCGCACGGTGGACTTCAAGAACACGGTGATCGTGATGACGTCGAACCTCGGTTCGCACGAGATCCAGCGGCTGGCGGGCGAGGAACTGCACGTGATCAAGGACACGGTGATGGGCGAGGTGCGCAGGCACTTCCGGCCGGAGTTCATCAACCGCATCGACGAGATCGTCGTGTTCCACGCGCTCGACAACTCGCAGATCCAGGCGATCGCGAAGATCCAGCTGAAGCGCCTCGAGCAGCGGCTGGCCGCGCAGGACATGAAGCTCGACGTCAGCGACGCGGCGCTCGCCGAGGTGGCGAAGGTCGGCTTCGATCCGCTCTATGGCGCGCGGCCGCTGAAGCGCGCGATCCAGCAGCAGATCGAGAACCCGGTGGCGCGCCTGGTGCTCGAAGGCCGGTTCGGTCCGAAGGACGTGATCCCGGTCGACTTCCGGAAGGGCGAGTTCACGTTCGAGCGGATCGTGCACTGACGCGTTCCGGGCGCGGACCGGAGGACGGCAGCGCGGCAGCGAGGAAGCGAGGAAGTAGCATCCAGACCCACAGGGGCCGAACGATCGTTCGACCCCTGCCTCACCTCGACGACTGGAGAGCGACGTGCTTCTCGTGCGACAAGCCTTTCGCCTGGCCTGGCTCGCCATCGTCGCGGCGTTTCTGGGCGGCTGCGCGACGACCTTGCCTTCGCTGGAAGGGCGCGCGATCACGCACGCACTGGAAGACACGGCGGACACCCGGCTGGGGCGTGCCGTGAAGGACGACGTGGCGGCCCACCCGGGCAAGACCGGGATCCACCCGCTGCTGAACCCGCGCGACGCGTTCGCCGCCCGTGTTCTGCTCGCGGCGTCGGCGGAGAAGTCGATCGACGCCCAGTACTACATCTGGCACGGCGATGCGGTCGGCGTCCTGATGTTCGAGGCGCTGTGGCAGGCCGCCGAGCGCGGAGTGCGCGTGCGCCTGCTGCTGGACGACAACAACACCGTCGGCCTCGATCCGACCATCGCGTCGCTGGACGCCCATCGGAACATCGAGGTGCGCCTGTACAACCCGTTCGTGCAGCGCGGTTCGCGGATGGCGGGCTACCTCACCGACTTCGCGCGCCTCAACCGCCGCATGCACAACAAGTCGTTCACGGTCGACAACCAGATCACCGTGGTCGGGGGCCGGAACATCGGCGATGAGTACTTCGGGGCGGGCAGTGGAGTGGTCTTCGCCGACCTCGACGTGGCCGCAGTGGGGCCGGCCGTGCGCGACGTGTCGAAGCAGTTCGATCTCTACTGGAACAGCGCGTCCGCCTACCCGGCCGCGGCCTTCGTCGCGCCGGCCGGGACCGACGCCGCGGCGCGACTGACCGCGCTGTTCGGCGCGACGCGTGCGGACAAGGCGTCGGTCGAGTACATCGAGGCCGTTCGCGTCACGCCCGTGGTGCACGACATCCTCGCGCGGCGGCTGGCCTTCGAATGGGCGACAGCCCGGCTTGTGCACGATGATCCGGCCAAGACACTGGATGCCGAAGGTCGCGTCGAGCTCCTGCTTTTTCCGGAACTCGTGCGGATGCTCGGCCGGCCGGAACAGTCGCTCGATCTGGTCTCTCCATACTTCGTGCCGGGCGACAACGGGACCGCGGCCCTGGCTGCCCTGGCCGGCCGCGGCGTCAAGGTGCGCGTCCTCACCAACTCGCTGGCAGCCTCCGACGTGGCGGCTGTTCATGCCGGGTATGCCAAGCGCCGCCACGACCTGCTGAAGGCCGGCGTCCAGCTCTTCGAGCTGAAGCCGAATGCCGTGCAGGAGACGCGCGACAGCAAGATGGGCTACGGGTCCGGTTCATCGTCGGGGTTGCACGCCAAGACGTTCGCCGTCGACGGCTCGCGTGTGTTCGTCGGTTCGTTCAACTTCGACCCGCGCTCCGCGCGCCTGAACACCGAGATGGGCCTGGTGATCGACAGCCCGTCGCTGGCCGGATCGCTTGCCGCAGTCTTTGACTCCACGATTCCGCTGGTCGCCTACGAAGTGCGACTGGCGTCGGATGGCGACGGCCTCGAGTGGATCGAGCGGAGCCCGGCGGGAGAAAAGCGGCACACCACCGAGCCCGGCACGAGTGCGTGGCGGCGGCTGGGCGTCGGAGCGATGTCGCTCCTGCCGATCGAGTGGCTTCTCTGAGGCGCGCCCGCGCGGCGCCGGGGCGCCGCGGTTTCCGCCTCAGTGCAGCGGAGTTGCCGGCCGGTCCTCGGCTTCTTCCGGCGGCTCCGCGTGGACGACATGGCCCGCCGCGGTGGGAAAGAGCGGGGCGCCGCAGTCATCGCAGAACTCCAGCGGGAAGCGGTGCGAGTGCGCGACCGACTTGACCACGCCGACCGCCCGCAGCGCCTTCTCGACCTCTTCCATCGTCTGCTCTTCCTCGTCGCCGAGCAGGGGCCAGACCACGCCTTCGACGACTTCGTCCTCGTCGGTCGCCTTCGCCAGGCCGACCCGCACTTCGGCGCCTGACTGGCCGTTCGGGTCGGCGAAGACGCCGTACGCCGCCGACAGGCCGCTCGGCGAGAAGTCGTAGGACAGCTTCAGGTAGGCCACCGCCGCCTCGAGCGAGAACTCGCGCAGTTCGCGGTCGGCGAAGCGCAGCGCCGCGTGGAACGCGCTCGGAGATAGCACGCGGAAGCGGCATCCGGTCATCACCGGCTGCAGCGCGCTGGCCGCCTGTTCGCGGAATGCGGCGAGCGCCTCGATCTTCGCGTCCGGATCGACGCCGAGCTCCTGCCAGTGGAACAGGGGACCGCCGGCCGGCGTCGCGACGGCCGCGAGGACGTAGCGTGTGTCGGCCAGCATCGCGATCGGCTCGCGCAGCTTCTTCGGATCGACGTGCAGCGAAACGCGCTCGACGGCGGCGTCGCCGAGCTGTTCCGTGAGTCGGCGCACGTCGGAGAACGCCTCCGGCAACTGGTCGATCGAGTACAGGTGGTCGGCAATCGCCACCCGGGCATCCCGCGCGAGCAGGTGGCCGGACAACTGCGCCGACAGGCTCTCGACGACGCCCGCGGACAGCGTGGTCGTCGGCAGCCGGTAGCGCGACCACGCGAGCAGCGGAGCCGCGAGCAGCAGGACGTCGTGCGGCCGGCCGTCGATCTCGACCAGCGTCGATTCGGCGCAACTCTCCGCCATGTCGGCCAGATCGTCGTACGCGCGCTGGCTGGAACTCGCGAGTTCGTCCAGCGCCGATTCGATCGCGTCGTCGTTGCGGCGAGCGAGCCGCTCGTTGATCAGTTCGATCAGGCGACGCTGCCACAGCTGGTCCTCGATGCGGCTGCCGGACTCGGACAGCCGGCGGGCCATCTTGACGAGCGTGGAGGCGTCGGCGGACTGGCGGGCGCGGGTACCGGCACGAGTGCGGCGCATGCGAAGTTCCTGCGGGGAAGGGGGCAGGATTATCGCACTTCAGGGCGTCGAGAGCCCGCGTCAGCCTGTGCGGCGAATCCGCGGGGGCGATTTCGGCGAGAGCGGTCGGAGCGCCGACTCGGCCGTCAGGAATTCGGTGAACGCATCGATGTCGAGGGGTCCGCCGACGCGATCCCGGCCGCCGCGCAGCACGCGGAAACTGTCGCCCCCGGACGCGAGGAAACTGTTGATCGTCACGCGCACGTCGTCCGTGGGGTCGACCGCCCGGCCGTGCAGGCGCATGCCCTCGACGCGGCTGCCGTGCGGGCGGCGGCCGTCCCAGTGGTAGGTGAAGCCCGCCGACGGCTGGAGGATGCGAACACGCTCCGGCCGGGCCACGCTCCACTGCTGCTCGAGCAGCGTCTTCAGCTGTGCGCCGGTGAGTGTCAGCGTCACCAGGCTGTTGCCGAAGGGCTGCGTGGCATAGGCGTCGGCGTACGTCACCGTGCCGTCGCGTCCGCTGGCGCGCAGCGACGCGCGGACGCCGCCGGGGTTCGTGAACGCGACCTCGGCGCCGTTGGCGCGCGTTGCGGCCAGCTGCGCGTCGGCGATCAGCCGCCCGAGCGCGTGGTCGCCCCCCGCGCCCGGGCGACGCTCGAATGGCGCGGAGATGCGGCCGACGGGCCGATTGGCCAGCGGCGCCGCGGCATCGCGGTAGGCCGCGACGATGGCGGCGACCGTCGGGTCCGCCGGCAGTGGCGGGAAGTCCGCGGCGATCCTGGCATCGCCTTCGGCCCCGTTCACCACGGGAACATTGCGCGCGCGGGTCTGCGAGCGCACCACATCGCCCGTCGTCCGGTCGACGACGAGGTCGACGACCGAGACCAGCCGACCGAACGAGGCGCCCTGGATCACGGGCCGGCCGTCGACGTTGCAGCTGTATCCCTGATGCGTGTGGGCCGACAGCACGGCATCGATCGCGGCATCGAGTTCACGTTCGATCTCGAAGATGGCGCCGCGCGGACTGGAGCAGTCGTTGATGCCGCCTTCCGCGTCGCCGCCTTCGTGGACGACGGCCACGATCGCATGCACGCCTTGCGCCTCCAGCGCCTTCGCCTGCTCGTTGAGGACGCGGGCTTCATCGACGAAGCGGACGCCGGCGACTCCGCTGGGTATCACGATGCCCGGCGTGGACCGCGTGACGACGCCGATGAAGCCGACGCGGACGCCGTCGAACGACTTGACGAAGGTGGACGCGAGGATCGGCTGGCCGGTCGCGCGGTCCAGCACGTTGGCGGCGAGGAACGGGAAACGCGCCCCGGTGTGCGGCAGGCGCAGGCAGCTCTGCCGGTGCGTGCCGCTCGCCGGCGCGCAGCCGCCCAGCGCGAGGCGCTTCAGTTCGTCGACGCCATGGTCGAACTCGTGGTTGCCGACGGCGTTGAGGTCGATGCCGATCGCATTCATCACCTCGATCGTCGGCTCGTCGTGGAAGAGGCCGGAGATCAGCGGCGAGGCGCCGACGAGGTCCCCGCTCGAGACGACGACGTGCTGCGGCTGCTCCGCGCGCAACCGCGCGACGAGCGTCGCCAGGTGCGCCGCGCCGCCGGCGCGCACCCGCCGTTTGCGCGAGGGGTCGGACGGGTCCGGCACCTCCACGGCGTTCTCCCCGGCTTCGAGGTGGCCGTGGAAATCGTTGAACGCAATGATGCGCACGGCAACCGCGCTGCCTTGCGATCGGCTCGCCGGCGCGACCACGAGCGCCAGTGAGGCGATCGCGGCAACGGTGACGGCCCTGGTCCAGCGCTTCATGCACTCTCCCGCACTCTCCCGGTTCGGGCGCGCATTATGGCCGGGGCCGCCGCCTGCTCTGCTACATTTCCCGGCCTTCCCTGCATCGCCCCGCATGACCTCAACGGCCGCTCCGATTCCTGTCCGCAAAGACGTCGAAGTGATCGGCCTCGTCGGGCTCGCGCACGGCACATCGCACTTCTTCCACCTGATGCTGCCACCGCTGTTCCCGTGGCTGATGAAGGACTTCTCGCTCAGCTACACGGAAGCCGGCATGCTGATGACGGTCTTCTTCGTCGTGAGCGGCGTGGGTCAGGCCGTGGCCGGATTCGTCGTCGACCGCATCGGTGCGCGGCCGGTGCTGTTCGCAGGCATCGGCATGCTGGCGCTCTCGGGCATCGTGCTCGGGGTGGCGACGACGTACCCGATGCTGATGCTCGCGGCGGCGGTCGCCGGGTGCGGGAACAGCATCTTCCATCCGGCGGACTTCACCTTGCTGAATCGCCGTGTTGCCCAGCCTCGCCTCGGTCACGCTTTTTCGGTGCATGGACTCTCGGGAAACATCGGCTGGGCGGTCGCGCCTGTGTTCATGGCCAGCATCGCCGCGACGGCCGGCTGGCACGCCGCGGGCTTCGCCGCAGCCGGTGTCGGCGTGGTCGTGCTCGCCATCCTGTGGTGGCGCCGTGACGTGCTCGACGATGCCGCGGCGGAAGTCGTCGCGTCGCCGCACGAGGCGAGCAAGCCGGTTCCTGCGCACCAGCTCGCGTTCCTCGCGTCGCCCGCCGTGTGGCTGTGTTTCGCGTTCTTCTTCCTGACCACCTCCGCGTTCGGGATCCTGCAGAACTACGCGCCCGCCATCCTGGGCAACGTCTACGGCGTGTCGCTGGTGCTCGCCACGGCGGGCCTGACGGCCTATCTCGCCGGCAGCGCCGTCGGGACGATCGCCGGCGGCTTTCTCGCTGCGCGCAGCGAGCACAACGAGCGCGTCATCGCGATGGCACTGGGACTCGCGGCCGTGATGGCGCTGCTGCTGGCGAGCGGCTGGGTGTCGTCGTCGCTGCTGCTGCCGATGATGGCGATCATGGGCTTCGGCGTGGGAACCGCAGGACCGAACCGCGACCTGCTGGTGCGGCGCGCGGCGACGAGCCAGTTCGGCAAGGCGTCGTTCGGCCGCGTCTACGGCTTCGTCTACTCGGGGCTGGACACGGGCCTGGCGCTGTCGCCGCTGTTCTTCGGCCCGCTGCTCGACGCCGGCCGGTTCAATGCCGCGCTGACGGCCGTGGCGGTCCTGCAGGCGGCGTCGCTTCTCACGGCGATGCGCGTCGGCGTCACGGCGCGCGCGAAGGCCGCGCCACGCGAGGTGCGGGCGTGAACAAGCCGATGCCGACGACGGACATTTGCGATGCGAATGAGGACGCGCTTGCCGACGGCACGCTGCGTGTCTTCGACCCGGGCCTCATCGCACTCGGCGGGCGGACGGCTTTTGCGGGTCCCGCGGCGACGCTCAAGGTGTTCGAGGACAACGCGTTGATCGCCGAAGCAGTGAAGGCGCCGGGCGAAGGCCGCGTGCTCGTCGTCGACGCCGGCGGCAGCCGGCGCTGCGCGGTGTTCGGCGGCAATCTTGCCGCGGCGGCGGCGAGCAACGGCTGGGGCGGCGTGATCATCAACGGCTGTGCGCGCGACTCGGGCGAGATCGATGCGGCGGACATCGGCGTGCGCGCGCTCGCGCTGCATCCGCGCCGTCCGGCGAAGCGGGGCGAAGGCCAGCGCGATGTCGCGGTGGCGTTTCTCGGCGTGACGGTGCGGCCGGGCGAGTGGATCTACGCCGACGCCGACGGCGTGCTGGTCAGTTCGACGGCACTGGCCGTCTAGCGAACGCACGAAGCCGTCGGTCCAGGTGCGGCGCAGATGACGGTCGCACCGCTATCGCCTGTACACGGGGGCTGCAACCTCTGCACTGCAGCGTGTAGCATCTCCAGCTTCATACACCACGGCGCGCGCAATCCGGAGCCTTCGGCATGTCGGTCATCGCGGTAGTCAATCGGAAGGGCGGCAGCGGCAAGAGCACGCTCGCCACCCACATCGCCGCGTACTGCGCGCTGCGGGGCGCTGCCGTCGCCATCGCCGACATCGACCGCCAGCAGTCGACGCGGGCCTGGTTGCGCCAGCGCAAGGCCCAGCTGGCCGGGGAGGCGATGCGCATCACGGCCTGGAACGTCGATCCGCGCTCGTTCGTCCGCCCGCCGGTGGGCATCGATCACGTCGTCATCGACACGCCAGGCGGGCTCACCGGCCTCGATCTGGCGCGCGTGGTCATGTACGCGGACGCGCTGTTGGTGCCGATCGGCGCGTCGATCTTCGACCGGGAGTCGGCTGGGGCGTGCCTGGCCGAACTGCGCACGCTCCCCCGCGTGGCCTCCGGACGCTGCCGCGTCGGTGCGATCGGCATGCGCGTCGAAGCGCACAGCGACTCGGCCGAGGCGCTGCTGGGCTGGTCCCGGGAACAGAAGCTGCAGATCCTCGCTGTGCTGCCGCAGTCCTCCGCGTATGTCCGCTGCATCGACAAGGGGCTGACGCTGTTCGACCTGCCCCTCGAGGAAATGGAGGCCGACCTCGGTCACTGGAAGCCTTTGCTGCAGTGGCTGCGTCCCCTGGTGCGTCCCGCGGCGAACGCGAGCGAAGCGATGCCGGGCGCTGGGGCGGTCGCGGGCAGGAGCGCGGACGCACCTGCCGTCGATCAGCCGAAGCCCGAGCCTTTGCCGTCAAACGTGAAGCCGCTCGCGCCCGTGGTCGCCGTCGAGCGTGGCGAGCCGAGACACCTTGCTCCGAAGGACAAGCCCGCGCCGTCGAAAGGCGGCCTGCTCGGCGGGCTGGTCATTCCCGGCTTCCTGCATCGCAGGTCCTGAGGTCCCCTCTCGGTCCGTTGCGAGCGGCCTTCGGGCGCTGGCCGCCTGTTTTTCAGAACCCCCAATGCCGTTTCGTATCGAGGAATGTCGCATCGTGCGGGGCAGCATGCGCGCTTTCGCGTTGGCAAAGGACGCTTCGAATCGTGAAATGACGCGCATAACCTATTGAATATTAAGGTTTACAAATTTAGTCTTATAAAAGTTAATTGACTTGCTGCGACGCGCAAGCCCTCGTACGATGGTTGCCATCCGTGGACGACAATGGCACCGCACGGAACGGCTCTTGGAACCGACTTTTCGAACTTGGAGGAATGAATGACGGCACGTGAACTCGAGGCTCAGCGCCTGCAGAAGGAATGGAATGAGAGCCCGCGTTGGAAGGGCATCAAGCGCGGGTTCACCGCGGAAGACGTCGTTCGTCTGCGCGGCTCGGTCCAGGTCGAGCACACGCTCGCGAAGCGCGGTGCGGAGAAGCTGTGGCGGCTGATCAACGAGGAGCCGTTCGTCAATGCGCTGGGCGCGCTGACCGGCAACCAGGCGATGCAGCAGGTGAAGGCCGGCCTCCGGGCCATCTATCTGTCGGGCTGGCAGGTCGCCGGTGACGCGAACCTGGCCGGCGAGATGTACCCGGACCAGTCGCTGTATCCCGCCAACTCCGTGCCGGCCGTCGTCCGCCGCATCAACAACACGTTCACGCGCGCCGACCAGATCCAGTGGATGGAAGGCAAGAACCCGAGCGACGCCGGCTATGTCGACTACTTTGCGCCGATCGTCGCGGACGCCGAGGCCGGCTTCGGTGGCGTGCTGAACGCGTTCGAACTGATGAAGTCGATGATCGAGGCGGGTGCCGCCGGCGTGCACTTCGAAGACCAGCTAGCTTCCGTTAAGAAGTGCGGGCACATGGGCGGCAAGGTCCTGGTGCCGACGCGCGAGGCGGTCGCCAAGCTCGTCGCCGCGCGTCTCGCGGCCGACGTGATGGGCGTGCCGACGCTGCTCGTCGCGCGCACCGACGCCGAGGCGGCCGACCTCGTGACCTCCGACGTCGACGACAACGACCGCGCCTTCCTGACCGGCGAGCGCACGGTCGAGGGCTTCTTCAAGACCAAGCCCGGCCTGGGCCAGGCCGTGTCGCGTGGTCTCGCCTACGCGCCCTATGCGGACCTCGTGTGGTGCGAGACCGGCAAGCCCGACCTCGCGTACGCGAAGGCGTTCGCCGAGGCGATCCACAAGCAGTTCCCGGGCAAGATGCTCGCCTACAACTGCTCGCCGTCGTTCAACTGGAAGAAGAACCTCGACGACGCGACGATCGCCAAGTTCCAGAAGGAACTCGGCGCGATGGGCTACCGGTTCCAGTTCATCACGCTGGCCGGCTTCCATTCGCTGAACTACTCGATGTTCGAACTGGCCTACGGCTACGCGCGCAACCAGATGAGCGCGTTCGTCGAGATGCAGGAGAAGGAGTTCGCGGCGGCCGAGAAGGGCTTCACCGCAGTGAAGCACCAGCGCGAGGTGGGCACCGGCTACTTCGACGCCGTCACCACGACGATCGAGAAGGAGTCGTCGACCGCCGCCCTGCGCGGTTCGACCGAGGACGAGCAGTTCTTCGACAAGAAGGTCGAGAAGAAGGCGGCCTGATCCAGAGGCCTTCCTCCACGAAAAACCGCGGGCTCGCCCCGCGGTTTTTTTATATTCGCGGGTCAGCGACGACAACGACAACGAGAACGCCATGAGCACGCCTTTCCCGCACCTGCTGGCCCCGCTGGACCTTGGCTTCACCACGCTGGCGAACCGCGTGCTGATGGGCAGCATGCACACCGGACTGGAGGACGGCCGCAAGCACTTCCCCGCCATGGCGGAGTACTTCGCCGAGCGCGCGCGCGGCGGCGTCGGACTGATGGTGACCGGCGGGTTCGCGCCGAACATCGCGGGCTGGACCAAGCCGTTCGCCGGCACGCTGGCGACCTCGACGGCAGCGCGCCGGCACCGCGTCGTTACCGATGCGGTGCACGCCGAAGGCGGGAAGATCGCGCTGCAGATCCTGCACACCGGGCGCTACGGCTACCACCCGTTCTGCGTGGCGCCGTCGCGCATCAAGAGCCCGATCACTCCGTTCACGCCGCGCGAGCTGTCGCCGCGCGGCATCGAGCGGCAGATCCGCGCCTTCGTCCGCTGCGCGAAGCTGGCGCGCGAGGCCGGCTACGACGGCGTCGAGGTGATGGGCAGCGAGGGCTACTTCATCAACCAGTTCCTCGTCACGCACACCAACCAGCGCGCGGACGAGTGGGGCGGCGCGTACGAGAACCGCATGCGGTTGCCGGTGGAGATCGTGGCGCGGGTGCGCGAGGCGGTCGGGCGCGACTTCATCATCATCTACCGGCTGTCGATGCTGGACCTGATCCCGGACGGCAGCAGCTGGCCCGAAGCGGTCGCGCTTGCGAAGGCGATCACCGCGGCTGGCGCAACCATCATCAACACCGGCATCGGCTGGCACGAGGCCAGGGTTCCGACCATCGCCACCAGCGTGCCACGCGGTGCCTTCGCCTGGGTGACGAGGAAGATGCGCGAGGAGCTTCGTGCCGCCGGGGTCGCGATTCCGCTCGTCACCAGCAACCGGATCAACACGCCGGAAGTCGGCGAACAGGTGCTGGCCGACGGCTGCGCCGACATGGTCAGCCTTGCGCGTCCGCTGCTGGCCGATCCCGACTTCGTCGCCAAGGCGCGGGCGGGCCGTTCGCAGGACATCAACACCTGCATCGCGTGCAACCAGGCGTGCCTCGACCACGCGTTCAAGAACGAGTTGGCGACCTGCCTTGTCAATCCGCGGGCGGGCCGCGAGACCGTGCTGCTGATCCGGCCGTCGACCCAGCGCAAACGCTATGCCGTCGTCGGCGCCGGACCCGCCGGACTGGCAGCCGCCACGACGCTGGCCGGGCGGGGCCACGAGGCGCACCTGTACGAATCATCGGCGCAGGTCGGCGGCCAGTTCAACATGGCGAAGCGCATCCCGGGCAAGGAGGAGTTCAGCGAGACGCTGCGCTACTTCGCGCGCCGGATCGATGCGACCGGCGTCCACCTGCACCTGAACACGCGCGTCGGCGCCGACGACCTCGTCGCGCGGCAGTTCGACGCCGTGATTCTGGCGACCGGCGTGACCGCGCGCGATCCGAAGATCCCCGGGCAGGACAGTCCGCACGTGCTGAGCTACATCGACGTGCTGCTGCACGGCAAGCCGGTCGGCGAGCGCGTGGCGATCGTGGGGGCGGGCGGCATCGGTTTCGATGTCGCGGAGTTCCTCGTCACGCGGCCCGGCCACTCGCCGACGATGAACCTCGCGGAGTGGCTGGAAGAGTGGGGCGTGGCCGATCCGGCCGAGGTGCGCGGCGGCGTCGTTCGCGCGCGGCCGTCGCCGCCGGCGCGCAAGGTGACCCTGCTCCAGCGCAAGGCGGGCAAGCTCGGCAAGGGACTCGGCAAGACCACGGGCTGGATCCACCGCGCCGCGCTGCTGATGAAGAACGTCGAGATGATCGGCGGCGTCAACTACGAGCGCATCACGCCCGAGGGACTCTTCGTCAGCTACGGGGAGCAGCGCCGGGACGGCCAGTTGATCGAGTGCGACACGATCGTGCTGTGCGCCGGGCAGGAGCCGCTGCGCGAGCTGCAGGCGCCGTTGGCGGCGGCGGGCGTCGCGGTGCATCTCATCGGTGGCGCGGACGAGGCCGGGGAGCTCGACGCCAAGCGGGCCATCGACCAGGGCACTCGCCTGGCCGCGCGGCTCTGACCGGGCTCAGCTTCGCGGGCGTCCGATCCGCTTCGGAGCTTTCGGCGCTTCGGGTACCGGACCGTTCAGGATCCGTGTCATTTTCTCCTGCGCGAACTCCGCGCGGAGGAAGTCGACGAACAACCGTACGCGCAGCGGCAGGTGCTTGCGCGCGGGGAAGAGGCAGTACACGCTGGTCGGCGGGGCCTCGCAGTCGTCGAGCACCGTGACCAGGCGACCCGAGGCGAGGTCGTCGCCGACTTCCCACAGCGAGCGCCACGCGAGTCCCATGCCGGCGAGCGTCCAGTCGTGCAGTACGGCGCCGTCGTTGCAGGAGACCGGGCCGGCCACGCGCTCGACCACCGGCGCTCCGTTGACGACGAAGTTCCAGCCGCGCTGCGGCGCCGTGCCTTCACCGAAGGTGAGGCAACGATGCTGCGCGAGGTCCGCGGGCCGCATCGGCGTGCCGTGCTGCCTCAGGTACCCGGACTGCGCGACGACGACGCGCCGGCTTTCGCCGATCTTCACTCGCACCAGCTGGCTGTCGGCCTGCTCGCCGAAGCGGATCGCGCAGTCGAACCCTTCCGCGACGAGGTCGGCGATGCGGTCCGACAACTCGAGCGAGACCGCGAGCCTGGGATGCTCGGTGACGAAGCGGGGGACGAGCGGGGCGACGTGAGCGCGCCCGAAACCCGCCGGCGCGGTGATGCGCAGGTGCCCCGTCGCCTGCTTGCCGCGGGCGGAGACGGCACTCTCGGCGTCCTCGAGTTCGCGCAGGATCCTCTGGCAGTCCTCCAGGAACGCGATGCCTTCCGCCGTCAGCGTCAGGCGGCGCGTGGTGCGCTGGATCAGCTTGACGCCCAGCCGGGACTCGAGCGAATCGAGCCGGCGGCCGATCATCGCCGGCGCCAGGCCCTCGTGGCGGGCGGCGGCGCTCAGGCTGCCGCGTTGCGCGACGTTCACGAACGTGGTGATTTCCTTGAACGGGTCCATCGTCGAGCGCGGGCCGGATTCGTGCGGCCAGGTAAAAGATGCTGTGCTGCTGGCGGCTAATTCCATGCTGCGCGCTCAAATATACTCGCCAGCTCAGGCAAGACGAGGCGGCATGCGGATACGCGCGGCACTGTTCGATGTGTTCGGGACCTTGCTCGACGTGTACTCGGTCACGCGCCGCGCCGAAGAACTGTTCCCGGGATACGGCACGCGGCTCGCGATCGCGTGGCGCGACAAGCAGATCGAGTACTCGCGTCTGCGCACGATGTCCGGACGCTACGTGCCTTTTTCGCAGGTGACGCGCGAGGCGCTTGAATTCGCGCTCGACCTGCTGGGCTTGTCGTCTTCGGTGACGAAGGTGCGCGAACTGCTCGACGAGTACAAGCGCCTCACGCCGTTCCCCGACGTGATTCCCGCCTTCGAAGCCTTGCTCGAGGGTGGCGTCGAACTCGGCGTGCTGTCCAACGGCGACCCGGAGATGCTGGAAGCCGCGCTCGTCAGCGCGGGGCTGCACCGTCACCTCGACATCGTGTTGTCCGCCGACCAGGTCCGCGCGTTCAAGACCGACGCGACCGTGTACGCGCTCGGGCCGCGCGCGCTGAAGCGTCCGGCGCGCGAAATCCTCTTCGTGTCGAGCAACGGCTGGGACGCCTGCGGCGCCGCCTGGTATGGCTACACGACCTGCTGGATCAATCGCTCGGGCCTTCCGCTCGAGCGGCTCGGCGTGCAGCCGAATCGAATCGGCGCCGACCTGACGACGGTGACCGACTTCCTCCTCAAGGACTACGCATGACACACCATGGAGCAGTGAACATGAACCTTCCGCAAGGCGTCCAGATCGCGGCGCCGATGAAGCCCGAGTACGAGCGCATCCTGACGGCCGACGCGCTGGCGCTGGTCGCGAAACTTCATCGCACGTTCGGGGCGCGTCGCCTGGAACTGCTGGCCGCGCGGGTCGAGCGGACGAAGCGGCTCGATGCGGGCGAACGCCCCGACTTCCTGCCGCAGACGAAAAGCATCCGCGAGGGCGACTGGACGATCGCGCCGATCCCGGCCGACCTGCAGTGCCGCCGCGTCGAGATCACCGGGCCGGTCGAGCGCAAGATGATCATCAATGCGCTGAACTCCGGGGCCGACTCGTACATGACGGACTTCGAGGACAGCAACGCGCCGAACTGGGACAACCAGGTCACCGGCCAGGTCAACCTGATCGACGCGATCCGGCGCACCATCGTGCTGGAGCAGGGCGGCAAGACCTACAGGCTGAACGACAAGGTCGCCACGCTGGTGGTGCGGCCCCGCGGCTGGCACCTCGACGAGAAGCACGTGCTGGTCGACGGCCAGCGCGTCTCCGGCGGCATCTTCGACTTCGCGCTCTACATGTTCCACAACGCGAAGGAACTGGTCGCGCGCGGCAGCGGCCCGTACTTCTACCTGCCGAAGATGGAGTCGCACCTTGAGGCGCGCCTCTGGAACGACGTCTTCGTCATGACGCAGACGGAACTCGGCATCCCGCAGGGCACCGTCAAGGCCACTGTGCTGATCGAGACCATCCTCGCCGCGTTCGAGATGGACGAGATCCTGTACGAGCTGCGCGAGCACTCCGCCGGGCTGAACGCCGGCCGCTGGGACTACATCTTCTCGTGCATCAAGAAGTTCAAGGTCGACCGGAACTTCTGCCTCGCCGACCGGGCGAAGGTCACGATGACGGCGCCCTTCATGCGCGCGTATGCGCTGCTGCTGCTCAAGACCTGCCACAGGCGCAACGCGCCGGCCATCGGCGGCATGAGCGCCCTCATCCCGATCAAGAACGATCCGGTCAAGAACGAGCAGGCGCTCGGCGGCGTGCGCTCCGACAAGGCGCGCGATGCCACCGACGGCTACGACGGCGGCTGGGTCGCGCACCCGGGCCTGGTGCCGATCGCGATGGAGGAGTTCATCAAGGTGCTTGGCGACCGCCGCAACCAGATCGACAAGAAGCGCGACGACGTCAACGTCAGCGGCGCCGACCTGCTGGATTTCCAGCCGGAGACGCCGATCACCGAGGCCGGCCTGCGGATGAACATCAACGTCGGCATCCACTACCTCGGGTCCTGGCTGGCGGGCAACGGCTGCGTGCCGATCCACAACCTGATGGAGGACGCGGCCACGGCCGAGATCAGCCGCTCGCAGGTGTGGCAGTGGATCCGTTCGCCGAAGGGCGTGCTGGACGATGGCCGCAAGGTCACGGCCGACCTGGTGCGCGCGCTGATCCCGGAGGAACTGGCGAAGGTGAAGGCCGATGTCGGGCCGAACTCGCCGACCTATGACCGCGCTGCGCAGATCTTCGAGAAGATGAGCACGCAGGAGGCGTTCGCCGAGTTCCTCACGCTGCCGCTGTACGAGGAGATCGCGTAAGCGGCCTGGCGCCGCCGGCGTCCTAGCTGCCGTACCTGAACAGGTTCTTCAGCTCCCGGAGGACGGCCGCAGCGCGCTCGGTCGCCGTCTTCTCGTCCGGGAAGTTGGCGACGGTGACCCAGTTGCCCTGCACCAGCGCATCGACGTCGAACCCGGTGGTCGCGGACCCCGCGGGCGCGACACGCAGGCCGGTGATGGAATTGAGTTGTACGAACGAGCCGGAGGTTCCGCTCAGCCAGCCCTTGTCGACGATCAGTGCACTCATGCGGCGTCCTTGGTTGAAGCTGCAGGGTACGCCCTTCGATCCGTCTCCGATCGAAGGATTTCCGGGATCGCGGGGTCCGGCGCTCCGCCGACGCTGGCAGCGTATCCTCGTTCGCTTTCCGGGAGGCACGCATGACCCTATGTCCGATCGCCGTCGTGGCAGGCTGCAAGAAGTGTCCGGCGTTCAAGGTGTGCCCGCTGAAGAGCGTGATCGGCGACCACGTGAAGGAAGAACCGGCGCCGAAGTCCAAGGCAGGCGCTGGCGGCGCCAAGCGTCCCAGGAAGGGCGGCTGAGCCGGTCGAACACGAGACGCCGCAGCGGGCGGCCGACACGCACCCGCGGTCCCTGCAGCACGAGGAGCGTTACGCCAGCAGACCGACGAGGGCGGCGGTGATGCACGTTGACAGCAGCCCGGCGAAGATGGACTTCAGGCCGAGCGCTGCAAGTTCCGCGCGCCGCTCCTTCGGCAGCAGGGCGTCGAGGCCGCCGAGCATGATGCCGAGGCTGCCGAAGTTGGCGAAGCCGGCGAGCGCGTAGGTCATCAGCAGCGCCGTGCGCGGCGACAGCTGGTCCGGCCCCATCTTCGCCATGGCGATGTAGGCGATGAACTCATTGAGCACCGTCTTCTGGCCGAGCAGCTTGCCCGCGGCCAGGATCTCGCTCGCCGGAACGCCGATGAGCCACGCGAGCGGCGCGAAGAGCCAGCCGAACAGGCGCTCGAGCGTCAGCGGCGCTCCGTTCACCGCGGGCAGCGCGCCGAGGACGCCGTTCACGAGGGCGACGAGCGCCACGAACACGACCAGCATGGCGACGATGTTCAGCAGCAGCTGAAGTCCGTCGAGCGTGCCGCGCGTGAGCGCGACCATGGTGTTGGCGTCCCGGCGCTCGAAGGCGACGGTCGAGGCTTCGGTCAGCTGCGGTGGCACCAGCAGGGCGGCGACCACGATGGCCACCGGCGTCGCGACGATCGACGCGACCAGCAGATGGCCGAGGGCGCTCGGCACGACCGGACCGAGGATGCTGGCATAGAGCACGAGCACCGTGCCGGCGATCGTCGCCATGCCGCAGTTCATCACGATGAACAGTTCGCCGCGGGACAGGCGCGCGAGGTAGGGCGCGATGACGAGCGGCGCCTCGACCATGCCGACGAACACGTTGGCGGCGGCCGAGACGCCAACCGCCCCTCCGAGGCCCATCGTCCGCTGCAGTGCCCAGGCGAACGCGCGCACGATCAGCGGCAGCACGCCCCAGTGGAACAGCACGGCCGACAGCGCGGCCACGAGCAGCACCAGCGGCAGCGCGCGGAACGCGAGCACGAAGCTGGCCGCGGGGTTCGTGACCTCGTACGGCGTGGCTCCGCCGCCCAGGTGGCCGAAGACGAAGCCGGTGCCGGCCGCGAGCGCGCCCTCCAGGGCGGCCATCACGCCGTTCAGGCCGGCGAGCACGGCGGCCAGGGGCGGGATCTTCAGCAGCGCCAGGGCAAGCAGGACGGCCAGCGCGATTCCGCTTGCCACCATCCGCCATGGAATGCGCCGGCGATCCTCGGACAGCGCCCAGCACAACGCCAGCAGGACGCATCCGCCGAACAGGCTCTGCAGTGCG
>JBFZCF010000005.1:0-24307 GCA_041308065.1 Burkholderiales bacterium | reverse complement strand
GCTGGAGCCGAGCGCAGGGACGATCCACGTGTTCGGCGAGCCGCTCGCCGGAATCAACGGCCGCGCCGGCTACATGTTCCAGAGCGAGGCGCTGATGCCGTGGCGAACGGCGCGCGGCAACGTGATGGCGGGGCTCGAGTTCCACGGCCTCGATCCGCAGGTGGCCGGCGCGCGGGCCGACGAGTGGCTCAAGCGCGTCGGCCTCGGCGGGTTCGGGGACCGCTACCCGCACCAGTTGTCGGGGGGCATGCGCAAGCGGACCTCGCTGGCGCAGACGCTCGTGCTGGACCCGGACATCATCCTGATGGACGAGCCGTTCTCGGCGCTCGACATCCAGACGCGGCAGCTGATGGAGAACGAGGTCCTCGACCTCTGGGCGGCAAAGCGCAAGGCGGTGCTCTTCATCACGCACGACCTCGACGAGGCGATCGCGATGAGCGACCGCGTCGTGGTGCTGTCGGCCGGCCCGGCGTCGCATCCCATCGGCGAGTTCGTGATCGACCTGCCGCGGCCGCGTGACGTTGCGGAGGTGCGCATCACTCCGCGCTTCATCGAACTGCACAGGGCGATCTGGGACGTGATGCGCGAGGAAGTCCTGAAGGGCTACGCGCAGCAGAAGCTGGCGGCCTGACCATGTGGAACTTCATCCGTCCGCGCGCGGGGACGCTGCGGGTCTGGCAGGCGCTGGTGCTGGTCGTGATCTTCGTCTTCTGGTGGGCGATGACCACCCCGGGCTTGATCCCGCCGCTCATGTTCGAGAACGATCGCCAGGCGGCGTTCTTCTTCGGCGAGCCGATCAAGATCTTCGCGCGCATCTGGGACTGGTTCGTCGCGGACCGCGATATCTACGGCCACCTGTGGGTGACGCTGCTCGAAACCGTGCTGGCGTTCCTGCTCGGCACCGTGGCCGGCCTCGTCATCGGCATGTGGCTCGCGCTGTCGCCGATCGCCGCGGCCATCTTCGATCCGTACATCAAGGCGATGAATTCCATGCCGCGCGTGATCCTGGCGCCGATCTTCGCCGTGTGGTTCGGGCTGGGCATCGCCTCGAAAGTCGCGCTGGGCTTCACGCTCGTGTTCTTCATCGTCTTCTTCAACGTCTACCAGGGCGTGAAGGAGGTGAGTCCGACCGTGCTCGCGAACGCGCGGATGCTCGGCGCCGGCCGCAACCAGCTGCTGCGCCATGTGTACCTGCCCAGCGCCACGAGCTGGGTGTTCTCTTCGCTGCACACGTCGGTCGGCCTTGCCTTCGTCGGCGCCGTCGTGGGCGAGTACCTGGGCTCGTCGCGGGGCGTGGGCTACCTGATCCTGCAGGCCGAGGGCATGTTCGACATCAACACCGTGATGGCGGGCATCCTGGTCCTCACCGCGTTCGCCCTGGTGCTCGACTGGGTGGTCGGACGCGCCGAGTCGCACCTGATGCGCTGGCAGCCGCGCGCCGGCGAGACCGAAAAGCTCTGACGCGCCCGGCCGTCGCGGGGCCGCCGTCTCTGGACAGCGCATCGCCGGCCCCGTAGTCTGCGAGAGACCGTTCGCGCGAAACGCCAATGTCATCCACCACCGACGCATTCAATCCGGCTGCTGCTGTCGAACCGTTCTGGCAGCGCATCCACCGGTTCTTCACGCTGCCGCTCGATCGCGCCGTGCTGACGCGCATCGCCGGACTCGCCGTCGCCGGCGTGATCGCGTTCGCGCTCTTCTTCCTCGGGGCGCTCGGTGTCCTCGCCGGCCTGGCAGGAATCCTCGCCGTGCTCGTCATCGGAGCGCGCTACGGCTTCAAGATCATCGAGCGATCGTCCCGCGGTTTCCTCCAGCCGGGCGCCTATCCGCTGTCGGACGAGGATCTCGTCAGCCCGTACCTGCCGTACAAGTTCGTCGCGATGAACTTCGTCTTCGGGCTGGTGCTCGGCCTGGCGGCGCTGCTCACGGGCGGCAGCGAGTTCTTCACCCTGGTGGTCTGGCTCGGGCTGTTCGTCGTGGTCATGCCGGCGGCCACGATGCGTCTCGTCATCACAGGCCGCCTGCGCGCAGCGCTGAATCCCGCGGAGCTCGTGGCGCTGATCCAGCGCATCGGCAAGCCGTACGCGGCGCTGGCGGCGTTCGTGTTCTGTGCCGACCTGTGCCGCACCTACGGCATGGCGGCGCTCGCCGTAGCCGGCGGGCTGGGCGCGGGAGCGCTCGGACTGGCTGGCGGACCGAAGACGGCGATCGGGTTCGGCGGAGTCGCGCTGCTCTTCTTCATGGGGGTGGGCTTCTGGTACTTCACCTACGTCATCTGCGCGCTGATCGGCTACGCCATGTACCAGTACGCCGGCACGCTCGAGATTTCGGTGGTCGGCCCGGGCGAGGAACGGGTCCGAAGCGTCGCCAGGGCGCACGGGGCAGACCCGCGGACCCGGACGCGCGAAACGCTGATCGGACAGATGATCGCGGCCGGCGAGATCAAGGACGCGATCGGACTGCTGGGCGAGGACCTGCGCGACCGGCCGAACGACCTTGCGCTGCACGGGCGCTACCACCGGTTGCTCGCGGCGGACGGCGACGCCTTGGCGATCGAGTCGCACGCGGAGCAGTACATGACGCTGCTCGTGAAATCGGAGAACTGGCGGGAAGCGATGGACCTCTACGAGGACACGCTGGCCCGGAGCCCGGACTGGACGATGCGCGAGGTGGGCAACATCGTCCCCCTGGCGCAGGCGGCGCTGCGCGCCGGCAAGCCGAAGATCGCGGGACAGCTGGTCCGCGCGTTCGACCGGAAGCATCCGGATCACCCGGATGTCCCCCGCGCCTACCTGATCGGGGCCCAGCTGATGGCGGAACACGGCAACAAGCCGGAGGACGCCAGGCGCATCCTGCGGTACCTCGTCAAGCGCCACGCCGGAGACCCCGCTGCCGTGGAAGCCGAGCACTACCTCGAGGTGATGCGCCGGATGGAGAAGTAGTCCGGCGGGAACGGCGGCCGCGTCCGGCTCAGGCCCGCGGCCGCGGCGTCGAGTCGAGGTCGATGTCGAGTTCGGAGTGCGCGCCTTGCGCGAGGCGCTCCGGTGTCGCAGGTGCGCCAGCATCGGATGACCTGGCAATCGACGGAAAGCGGGCAGACAGCCGCTCCCTCACCTGTGCCGCCTCGCTCTGGGCCCCGCTGCGCGAGTACATCCCGATCAGCGTCGCCATGCAGTCGGCGATCGCGTCCGCGTGACGACTCCGCGTGGCCTCGTTCGCGGTCAGGGCGTCGAGCACCCGCAGCGCCGCGGCGTCCTCGCGCGCGCCGGCGAGCCGCCGGACCAGCCGCAGCTGGTCATCCACCGGAAGCAGCGCGGCCACGCTGGCCTGGCTCATCTTCGCGTAGGCCGGCCGCAACTGGGCGCGGGCGGACGGGTCGCGTATCGACAGCGCTCGCACGGTCGCGTCGAGCAGCGTCTCCGGATGGCGGCCGAGCAGGGCCATGTTGAAGTACGCGGTCGCGTGGCTCGCGTTGCCCGGCTCGTAGGTCAGCAGCTGCGCGTACGCGCGCGCGGCGCGCCGCGTGTCGAGCCGGGCGGCTGCCTGCTGCGCTTCGTCGAGCAGCGTCGCTCGGCGATCGCGGTCGTCCTCGCCGGCGAACTGCTCGTCGAGGATCTTCTGCACCTCCGGCCGGTGGCCGGACTTGAGCAGCCAGGCCGCGAGCGCCCCCGCCAGGAAGCCGCCGATGTGCGCGGTGTAGGCGACGCGCGAGCCGGGCGACAGGGCCCACTGCATGGCCTCGATCACGAGCCAGACCGGAAGCAGCAGCAACGCCGGGACCCGCGCCGTGTTGAAGTAGACGAAAAGCCAGTAGAACACCGGCACCTTGCGCGTGCCGTACAGCACCGCGACCATCGCCATGGCCCCGGCGATCGCGCCGGAGGCGCCCACCAGTGCCTGGCCGTTGAACGACAGGAACAGCGCCCCGGCGCTGACTCCACTGAACAGGTAGGCGAGCAGGAAGCGCGTCCGACCGAGCGCCGCTTCGGCGAACGGACCGGCGAGCAGCAGCACGAGCATGTTTCCGAACCAGTGCATCGCGTCGCCGTGAAGGAACTGGTGAGTCAGCAGCCCGAACCAGCTGCCGCCGGGCTGGAGCGCGAACCGCTCGGTGAAGACCTCCTTCAGCAGGCTCTCGAAGCGTTCGCGCTGCTGGCGCCAGGCTTCGTACGCGGGATCGCTGGCCGGCAGGAGCACTCCGCCCTTCAGGTCGCGCATGAACTCGCGGTCGTGCTGCATCGCTGCAAGGATCGCCGGTGCCTCCGGGCTGCGCGGCTGCGCGTTCACCGCGCGCAGGACGCGCACGGCGCGCGGATCGCCGCGCTGCTCGAGGGTCGCGGCGAACCGCGGCAGTTCGATCGCGGGCAGGTCCGAGCTGAAGTAGTACGCGGCGGCGTTCTGGCTGGCCGCGCGGTCGCCCGCCTGGAACACGAAGTAGACGAGCGCGTTGACGAGGATCAGCGCGAGCGTGACCACCGGCAAGGACCCCGAGGTGAAGCGGGTCTGGTACGGGATGATCAGCACGTCGTGTCGAGGCTGGCGATGATCGCCTCCAGCTTGCCGGCGTCGGCCGCGAATGCGCGGATGCCTTCCGCAAGCTTCTCGGTCGCCATCGCGTCTTCGTTCATGCTCCAGCGGAAAGCGCGCTCGGTGAGGTCGATCGGCGGGGAGCGCTCCGCTGCGGCGGCGTCGAGGGCCCGGGGCACTTCACCCGTGGACGAGGAGAGTTCGTCGAGCAGTTCCGGGCTGATCGTCAGCAGGTCGCAGCCGGCGAGCGCCAGCACCTGGCCGACGCTGCGGAAGCTCGCGCCCATCACCTCGGTCGGGTAGCCCCCGCCCTTCAGGCGCGCGAAGATGGCGCGAACGGAACGCACGCCGGGGTCGCTGGCGCCGCTCATGGCGGCCTCGTCCCACTGGCCGCCGGCAGCCTTCCTGTGCCAGTCGTAGATGCGGCCGACGAAGGGCGAGATCAGCGTGACCCCCGCCTGAGCGCACGCTTCGGCCTGCGGCATCGCGAACAGAAGCGTCAGGTTGCAGCGGATGCCTTCCCGCTCGAGCACTTCCGCCGCGCGGATGCCTTCCCAGGTCGAGGCGATCTTGATCAGCACGCGCCCGCGCGAAACGCCGAGCGCTTCGTAGAGCGCGATCAGGTGGCGCGCCTTCTCGATGGTCGCGCGGGCGTCGAAGGACAGGCGCGCGTCGACCTCGGTCGAGACGCGGCCGTCGATCAGGCCGAGGATGCGCGCGCCGAACGCCACCAGCACGCGGTCGAGCTGCGCGGCCAGCGGTTCGGCGCGGTGCGCGCGCAGCGTGTCGACCAGCAGCGGCCGGTACTCCGGCTTCTGCGCCGCCTTCAGGATGAGCGACGGGTTCGTCGTCGCGTCGCGCGGGCGCAGCCGTTCGATGGCGGCGAGATCGCCGGTGTCGGCGACGATCGTCGTCCACTGCTTGAGTCGGTCCAGTCGGGAGGGCATGGGGGCGGCCGGGTCGCGCGGCGCTGTCACGATATAATTCGCAAGTTTATCTGTAGCCAAATTACGGGAGACGCAGGTCGGTCATCCCGTGCATCGCGGTGCAGGCGTCCGCTGGCCGCCAAGCTGCGCGAAGGAGTTTCGTTGGCCCCCCTGATTGTTGATCCGCGTCCCGTCGCGGCCCTCGTGCTGGCCGACGGAACGATCTTTCGCGGCCGTTCGATCGGCGCGCCCGGCAGGACGCTCGGAGAAGTCGTCTTCAACACGGCGATGACCGGGTACCAGGAGATCCTGACCGATCCGTCGTACGCCGGCCAGATCGTCACGCTGACGTACCCGCACATCGGCAACACCGGCGTGAACGACGAGGACGTCGAGGCGCCGCGCGTGTTCGCCGCCGGCCTCGTGATCCGCGACCTGCCGCAGCGTCCGTCGAACTTCCGGATGCAGCGCGACCTGTCCACGTACCTGCGCGACGAAGGCATCGTCGGCATCGCCGACATCGACACCCGCAAGCTGACGCGGATCCTCCGTGAGAAAGGCGCGCAGGCGGGCGTGATCGTCGCGGCCAGCGAAGGCCAGCCGCTGACCGACGCAATGGTGCAGGACGCGCTGGCTCAGGCCAGGGGATATCCGGGGATGGCAGGGCAGGATCTCGCCAGGGTCGTCAGCACGCGGCAGTCCTACGCGTGGACCGAGGGAACGTGGCGGCTTGCGCGCGCCGACGGCACGCCGGGCTGCGTCACGCCCGACGCCTTCCGTTTCCACGTCGTCGCATTCGACTACGGCGTCAAGCGGAACATCCTGCGCCTGATGGCCGACCGCGGTTGCCGCATCACGGTGGTGCCGGCGCAGACGCCGGTGGACGAGGTGCTGAAGCTCGCACCCGACGGCATCTTCCTGTCGAACGGCCCGGGGGACCCGGAGCCGTGCACCTACGCGATCGACGCGGCGCGGGCGTTCATCGCGCGCAGGCTGCCGACCTTCGGCATCTGCCTCGGGCACCAGATCATGGGCCTGGCGGTCGGCGGCCGCACGCTGAAGATGAAGTTCGGCCACCACGGCGCCAACCACCCCGTGGTCGACGTCGAGTCGCGCAAGGTCTACATCACCAGCCAGAACCACGGCTTTGCGGTCGACGAGAAGTCGCTGCCCGCGAACGTGCGCGTGACTCACGTGTCGCTGTTCGACGGCTCGCTGCAGGGCTTCGCGCTGACCGACGCGCCGGCGTTCTGCTTCCAGGGCCACCCCGAGGCCAGCCCCGGCCCGCACGACATCGGCGACCTGTTCGATCGTTTCGTGAAGCTGATGGAGGCCGCCAAATGAGTGACGTCGCAGTGGTTCGCGCGGCGCTCGCCGAAGCGGCGGCGAGCCTCGAGCGCCTGTATGCCGACGAGGCGACGCTCGCGGCGATTGCCCGCGCCGGACAGATGCTCGCGGACACGTTCGCCGCCGGCGGCCGTGCCTACGCGTGCGGCAACGGCGGCTCGATGTGCGACGCGATGCACTTCGCCGAGGAACTGACGGGCCGCTTCCGCGACAACCGCCCCGGGTACGCGGCAATGGCGATCGCCGACCCGAGCCACCTGTCCTGCGTCGGCAACGACTACGGCTACGACCAGGTGTTCGCGCGCTTCGTCGAGGCTCACGGCCGCGCCGGCGATGTCCTGCTCGCGATCTCCACCAGTGGCACCAGCAGGAACGTCGTCGCGGCCGCGCAGGCGGCCAAGCGGCTCGGCGTTCGCGTGATCGCCCTGACCGGGCGCGACGGCACGCCGCTGACTGAACTCGCCGACATCTCGATCGTCACTCCGGCGGGCCGTTACGCCGACCGCGTGCAGGAACTGCACATCAAGGTCATCCACATCCTGATCGAGCTGGTCGAGCGCCGGCTCGCCCCCGAAAACTACAAGGCCACCGATGCCGCGTCGCGCTGACCTCGAGAGCATCCTGATCATTGGCGCCGGACCGATCGTCATCGGCCAGGCGTGCGAGTTCGACTACTCCGGCGCGCAGGCGTGCAAGGCACTGCGGCAGGAGGGCTACAAGGTCATCCTCGTCAACAGCAACCCGGCGACGATCATGACCGACCCGGAGACGGCCGACGTCACGTACATCGAGCCGATCACGTGGCAGGTCGTCGAACGCATCATCGCGAAGGAGAGGCCGGACGCGATCCTGCCGACGATGGGCGGGCAGACCGCGCTCAACTGCGCGATGGACCTTTACAAGAACGGTGTCCTGAACAAGTACGAGGTCGAGTTGATCGGCGCCTCGCCGGCGGCGATCGAGAAGGCCGAGGACCGGCTGAAATTCAAGGAGGCGATGACCCGGATCGGGCTCGCGTCCGCGCGCTCGGGCATCGCGCACACGCTCGCCGAGGCGCTGCAGGTGCAGGAGCGGCTCGGTTTTCCCGCGGTGATCCGGCCGAGCTTCACGCTGGGCGGCACCGGCGGCGGCATCGCCTACAACATGGAGGAGTTCGTCGCGATCTGCCAGCGCGGGCTCGACCTGTCGCCGACGCGCGAGCTGCTGATCGAGGAGTCGCTGATCGGCTGGAAGGAGTACGAGATGGAGGTCGTCCGCGACAAGGCGGACAACTGCATCATCGTGTGCTCGATCGAGAACCTGGACCCGATGGGCATCCACACCGGCGACTCGATCACCGTGGCGCCGGCGCAGACGCTGACCGACAAGGAATACCAGCTGATGCGCGACGCGTCGATCGCGATCCTGCGCGAGATCGGCGTCGACACCGGCGGCAGCAACGTGCAGTTCTCGATCAACCCGGCCGACGGCCGGATGATCGTGATCGAGATGAACCCGCGCGTGTCGCGTTCATCCGCGCTGGCGTCGAAGGCCACCGGCTTCCCGATCGCCAAGGTCGCTGCCAAGCTCGCCGTGGGGTACACGCTCGACGAACTGCGCAACGAGATCACCGGCGGCGCGACCCCGGCGTCGTTCGAGCCGGCGATCGACTACGTCGTCACCAAGATCCCGCGCTTCGCGTTCGAGAAGTTCCCGCAGGCGGACAACCACCTCACGACGCAGATGAAGTCGGTGGGCGAGGTGATGGCGATCGGCCGCACCTTCCAGGAGTCGTTCCAGAAGGCGCTGCGCGGCCTCGAGGTCGGCTCCGACGGCCTCGACGAGCACTCGACCGACCGCGACGAGATCATCGAGGAGATCGGCGAGCCGGGGCCGAACCGCATCTGGTTCGTCGGCGATGCCTTCCGCATCGGCATGACGCTGTCCGAGGTGTTCGAGGAAACGGCGATCGACCCCTGGTTCCTGGCGCAGATCGAGGAACTGGTGCAGATCGAGGGCCGCCTGAAGGGCCGCCGGCTTGCCGAGCTTTCCGCCGACGAACTGCGCTTCCTGAAGCGCAAGGGATTCTCGGATCGTCGCCTCGCGAAGCTCCTGGGGGTGCGCTCGGCCGAGGTGCGCGCCGCGCGCCTGAAGCTCGACGTGCGCCCGGTGTTCAAGCGCGTCGACACGTGCGCGGCCGAGTTCGCGACGACCACCGCCTACATGTACTCGACCTACGAGGACGAGTGCGAGGCGAACCCGACCGACCGCAAGAAGGTCATCGTCCTGGGCGGCGGGCCGAACCGCATCGGGCAGGGCATCGAGTTCGACTACTGCTGCGTGCACGCCGCGTTCGCGCTGCGCGACAGCGGGTTCGAGACCATCATGGTCAACTGCAACCCGGAGACCGTGTCGACCGACTACGACACGTCCGACCGCCTGTACTTCGAGCCGCTGACGCTCGAGGACGTGCTCGAGATCGTCGACAAGGAAAAGCCGTTCGGCGTGATCGTGCAGTACGGCGGCCAGACGCCGTTGAAACTCGCGCGCGACCTCGAGGCCAACGGCGTGCCGATCATCGGCACCTCGCCGGACTCGATCGACGTCGCCGAGGACCGCGAGCGCTTCCAGAAATTGCTGCAGCAACTCGACCTGAAGCAGCCGCCGAACCGCACGGCGCGCACCGAGGACGAGGCGCTGCGCCTCGCCGAGGAGATCGGCTACCCGCTGGTCGTGCGCCCGAGCTACGTGCTCGGCGGCCGCGCGATGGAGATCGTGCACGACCCGCGCGACCTCGAGCGCTACATGCGCGAGGCGGTCAAGGTCAGCAACGATTCGCCGGTGCTGCTCGACCGCTTCCTCGACGACGCGATCGAGGTCGACGTCGACTGCCTGTGCGACGGCCAGCGCGTGCTGATCGGCGGCGTGATGGAGCACATCGAGCAGGCCGGGGTGCACTCGGGCGACTCGGCGTGCTCGCTGCCGCCGTACTCGCTGCCGGCATCGCTGATCGACGAACTGCGCGAGCAGACCGCGCTGATGGCGAAGGCGCTGAAGGTCGTCGGCCTGATGAACGTGCAGTTCGCGATCCAGAAGCAGGACGGCCAGGCGACGATCTACGTGCTCGAGGTGAACCCGCGCGCGTCCCGCACCGTGCCCTTCGTCTCGAAGGCGACCGGCATGCCGCTCGCGAAGATCGCCGCGCTGGCGATGGTCGGCATCACGATGGACCAGCAGGGCGTGGAAGGCGAGATCGTGCCGCCGTACTTCTCGGTGAAGGAGGCGGTGTTCCCGTTCGCCAAGTTCCAGGGCGTCGACCCGCTGCTCGGGCCCGAGATGCGCTCCACCGGCGAGGTGATGGGCGTGGGCACGACCTTCGGCGAGGCGCTGTTCAAGTCGCAGCTCGGCGCCGGCACGTCGCTGCCCGACAAGGGCACGGTGCTGCTCAGCGTGAAGGACGCCGACAAGCAGAAGACCATCGCCCTGGCGCAGTTGCTGCACGACATGGGGTACAACCTGGCCGCCACGCGTGGCACGGCGCAGGCGATCGAGCAGGCGGGCATACCAGTAAAGGCGGTCAACAAGGTCAAGGACGGCCGCCCGCACATCGTCGACCTGCTGAAGAACGGCGACATCCAGCTCGTGATCACGACCGTCAGCGAAGTGCGCAGCCAGATCGCCGACTCGCGCTCGATCCGCACCACGGCGCTCGCCCAGCGCGTCACGTACTACACGACGATCGCGGGCGGGCGCGCGGCCATCGAAGGCATGAAGCACCTCGCCAGTCTCGAGGTCTACGACATCCAGGGCCTGCACCGCTCGCTGGCCCGGAACGCCACGCAGGAAGCGGCTGCCCAGCGCTGAGTGGTCACCCCCGGGGTGTTGCAAGCCTCCGGCCCTTTGGCTACATTGTTTTCGCGGCCCCGGCTTTGCCGGGGCTTTGTTTTTCCCTCGTGTTCTGGACGGATATGCGTGCAATCCCGATCACGGCGCGTGGCGCCGAAAGACTCAAGGCCGAGCTGCAGCGCCTGCGCTCGGTCGACCGGCCGGCCGTCATCCAGGCCATCAAGGAAGCGCGCGAGAAGGGCGACCTGTCCGAGAACGCGGAGTACGACGCTGCGCGCGAGCGCCAGGGCTTCATCGAGGGCCGGATCAATGAACTCGAGGGCAAGCTGTCGAGCCTCCAGATCATCGACCCGGCGACGGTGGACGCAGCCGGCCGCGTGGTGTTCGGTGCGACGGTCGAACTCGAGGATGAAGTCTCGGGCGAGGTGGTCAAGTACCAGATCGTCGGCGACGACGAAGGCGACATCAAGGCCGGGCTGGTCTCGATTTCGAGCCCGATCGCGCGTGCGCTGATCGGCAGGAGCGAAGGCGACACCGCGGAAGTCCTCGCCCCCGCCGGCAAGCGGACCTACTCCATCATCTCGGTCGCCTACGGGTAGGCGACCGGCGGTGGCCTACTTGCCGCGCCCGCCCTTGGGCGCGTTGGTCCGTCCGACGGCGCGGCGCGCCGTTCCCGGATCGAGGCGCGGCACGGTGCCGCGATTCACCCGCTCGGCGTCACTTCGTCCCGCTTTCGTGCGTCCCACTGGGGCGGGTGTCTTGCCGCGCGGCGTGGTTGCCGGGGCCTTGGGAGAGCGATTTTCGGTACGCATGGTGCGACTCCCTTTCTGGCGAGAGGCCTTGGGCGCCTGCTCCACTTCCTCGGGGGCAGGCCGGAACAGCACCAGCAGCTTGCCGATCGCCTGCACGCGGGCCGCGGAGAGACTTTCCGCCAGCGAAGCGAAGAGTTCCTCGCGTTCCGTGCGGTCGTCGCCCGGCACCTTCACCTTGATGAGTTCATGGGCCACCAGCGCGCGGTCGATTTCCTTGACGACCGCCGGCGACAGCCCCGCCGAGCCGAGCAGCACGACCGGCTTCATGCCGTGTGCGAGGGCCTTCAGCGCCTGCCGTTCCTTCGGGGTGAGTTGAATCTCGGCCATTTCCATCCTCCGTTTACAGTCTAGTCGCGCGGGATCCCGCTTCAACCGGATCTGCCGCCAATCCGCACAGTTTGCAGGGAACATGCCGCAAGCCAAGAAAAAGCACCGCTCCAACCGGGAGTGGATCGAGCGCCACCTGTCGGACCCGTTCGTGAAACGGTCGGTCCAGGAAGGCTACCGCTCACGCGCGGCCTACAAGCTGACGGAGATCGACGACAAGGACAGGCTCCTGCGGCCCGGTGCCATCGTCGTCGATCTGGGTGCCGCGCCCGGCAGCTGGACCCAGGTGATCCGGGAGCGGCTGAGCCGGCACGGGAAGCTGAGCGGCCGGGTGCTTGCGCTCGACATCCTGCCGATGGAGCCGCTGCCCGACGTCGACGTGATCCAGGGCGACTTTCGGGAGGAAGCGGTCGAGCAGCAGCTGGAAGCGAAGCTCGGGGGCGCGAAAGTCGACGTCGTCGTGTCGGACATGGCACCGAATCTCTCGGGAGTCGCTGCCGCCGATGCCGCCCGCAGCCTGCTGGTCGCGGAACTTGCGCTCGATTTTGCCGTCAAGCACCTGAAGCCGGATGGCGCATTCCTCGTCAAGGCCTTCCAGGGCAGCGGTCACAGCCAGTTCGTGGAACGGCTGAAACGCAGTTTTCGGTCCGTGGCCGTGCGCAAGCCCGCCGCGTCCCGGGAGAGCTCGGCCGAGGTCTACCTGCTGGCCCGCGGGCTGCGCGCGGCTGCGGTCGGGTAAATCCTTCCCTCGCCGCATGGGCGATGACCTTGAAATGCCCCGGACTTGCCCTCTACTTGGAGAAAGGCGGGGCGATGCGGGTTTAGAATGATCCAACCCCTTCTTTTGTGCCCCGATCCGGCTCCGGCCGGAGGCCCCCGATTCACTCGAGTCGTCCCGGAAACGACGCGCGAGACGATTCAACAAGGAGTCCCACGTTGAACAACAACATGTTCGCGAAAGCCGCCATCTGGATGGTGATTGCGCTCGTCCTGTTCACGGTCTTCAAGCAGTTCGAAAGCCGGCAGAAGCCGGCCGAGTCCGTGAGCTACACGCAGTTCCTGGAGGAGGCCAAGGCGGGCAAGATCAAGCGTGTCGAGGTCCAGGGTCGCACGCTGCAGGTCACTCCGGCCGAGGGGGCCCGCTACACGCTGACCTCCCCGGGCGACGCCTGGATGGTGTCCGACCTGATGAAGTCCGGTGTCCAGGTGTTCGGCAAGCCCGAAGAAGAGCAGTCGCTGCTGACGACGATCTTCGTCTCCTGGTTCCCGATGCTGCTGCTGATCGGCGTCTGGATCTTCTTCATGCGCCAGATGCAGGGCGGCGGACGAGGCGGCGCATTCTCGTTCGGCAAGTCGCGCGCCCGCATGCTGGACGAGACCAACAACAGCATCACCTTTGCCGACGTCGCCGGCTGCGACGAGGCCAAGGAAGAGGTGCACGAGCTGGTCGAGTTCCTCCGCGACCCGTCCAAGTTCCAGAAGCTCGGCGGCCGGATTCCCCGCGGCGTGCTGCTGGTCGGCTCCCCGGGTACCGGCAAGACCTTGCTGGCCAAGGCCATCGCCGGCGAGGCGAAGGTGCCGTTCTTCTCGATCTCGGGTTCCGACTTCGTCGAGATGTTCGTCGGCGTCGGCGCGGCGCGCGTACGCGACATGTTCGAGAACGCAAAGAAGCACGCGCCCTGCATCATCTTCATTGATGAGATCGACGCCGTCGGCCGCCAGCGTGGCGCAGGTCTGGGTGGTGGCAATGACGAGCGCGAACAGACGCTGAACCAGATGCTGGTCGAGATGGACGGCTTCGAGACCGGCATTGGCGTCATCGTCGTCGCCGCGACCAACCGCCCGGACGTGCTCGACCCGGCGCTGCTGCGCCCGGGCCGCTTCGACCGCCAGGTGGTGGTGCCGCTGCCCGACATCCGCGGCCGCGAGCAGATCCTGAGCGTGCACATGCGCAAGGTGCCGATCGGTGCCGACGTCAAGGGCGACGTGATCGCACGCGGCACGCCGGGCTTCTCGGGAGCGGACCTCGCCAACCTCGTCAACGAGGCGGCGCTGTTCGCCGCGCGACGCAATGCGCGCGTGGTCGAGATGGTCGACTTCGAGAAGGCCAAGGACAAGGTCATGATGGGCGCGGAGCGCAAGTCCATGGTCATGTCGGAGGAGGAGCGGACCAATACCGCGTACCACGAGTCGGGACACGCGCTGGTCGCCAAGCTGGTGCCGAAGTCGGACCCGGTGCACAAGGTCACGATCATTCCGCGCGGCCGCGCCCTCGGCCTGACGATGCAGTTGCCGGAGCAGGATCGGTACGCGTACGACCGCCAGTACCTGCTGTCGCGCATCGCGGTGCTGTTCGGCGGTCGCATTGCCGAAGAAGTGTTCATGAACCAGATGACCACCGGCGCCAGCAACGACTTCGAGCGCGCGACGCAGATGGCGCGCGACATGGTCACCCGCTATGGCATGAGCGACGCGCTGGGGCCGATGGTCTACGCCGAGAACGAGGGCGAAGTCTTCCTCGGCCGCTCGATCACCAAGACCACGCACGTGTCGGAAGAGACGATGCGCAAGGTCGACGCCGAGATCCGCCGCATCATCGACGAGCAGTACGGACTGGCGCGGCGGCTGATCGAGGAAAACCGCGACAAGGTCGAAGCGATGGCCCGGGCGCTGCTCGACTGGGAAACCATCGACAGCGACCAGATCGACGACATCATCGCAGGCAAGCCGCCGCGTCCGCCCAAGTCGACCAGTTCGACGCCGCCGGCCGGTGGCAAGTCGGCGAGCGGCGGAGTCGAGGGCGCCGCGCAGCCCGCCTGACCGACACGATCGAAAGCAGGGGCCGGATCATTCCGGCCCTTTTCTCTTGCCTTCGGCGCCCGTTGCCGCCGCCTAGTATTCAGGCATGAAGCGCGAGCCCGGACAGGGTCATCACATCGCGACCGCGTGGACGGTGCGCGGCCGCGTGCTCTCGCTGTCGCGGCCGCTGATCATGGGCATCGTCAACGTCACGCCCGACTCGTTTTCCGACGGCGGCCAGCATCCCACGTACGGCACGGCGCTGGCGCATGCGCTGCGGCTGGTCGAGGAGGGCGCCGATATCCTCGACATCGGCGGCGAGTCGACGCGCCCCGGGGCCGCCGACGTGACGCCGGACGAGGAACTCGAGCGGGTCGTTCCGCTTGTCGAGTCGCTCGCGCGCGAGGGTGTGCCGCTGTCGGTGGACACGAGCAAGCCGGAGGTGATGCGCGCGGCGATCGGCGCCGGGGCCGCGATCATCAACGACGTCCGTGCCCTGCAGGCGCCCGGCGCCGTCGACGCCGTGGCCGACAGCGACTGCGGCGTCGTTCTGATGCACATGCAGGGCATGCCGCGCACGATGCAGATGGCGCCGCGCTACGAAGACGTCGTCGCTGAGATCCGCGTGTTCCTGCGAGAACGACTCGGCGCGCTCGAGGCCGCCGGCGTCTCACCCGAGCGGATCGCGCTGGACCCCGGATTCGGCTTCGGCAAGACGGTCGAGCATAATTTCACGTTGCTCCGCGAACTGCAGCGCTTCACGTCGCTGGGCTGCCCGGTGGTCGCCGGGCTCTCGCGCAAGTCGATGCTCGGCGCAGTGACCGGGCGGGCGGTCGGCGAGCGCGCGACGGCCTCGGTGGTCGGCGCGGTGCTGGCAGCCGAGCGCGGCGCGCGGGTGCTGAGGGTGCACGACGTGGCCGCGACGCGCGACGGCCTGCGCGTCTGGGAGGCCATGCAAGGCCAGGGAGAGATACGGTGAGTCGCAAATATTTCGGGACGGACGGAGTGCGCGGAACGGTCGGCGAAGTGCCGATCACGCCGGAGTTCGTGCTGCGGCTCGGCCAGGCGGCCGGACGCGCCCTGACGAGCACGGCGGAAGGGCATCGCCCGGCCGTCCTGATCGGCAAGGACACCCGCATCTCGGGCTACATGCTCGAGGCGGCGCTCGAGGCCGGCCTGTCGAGCGCCGGGGTGGACGTCGTGCTGTGCGGCCCGCTGCCTACGCCCGGCGTCGCTTATCTCACGCGCGCGCTCCGGCTCGACGCCGGCATCGTCATCAGCGCCTCGCACAATCCGTATCCGGACAACGGCATCAAGTTCTTCTCGGCGCACGGCAAGAAGCTGCCCGATGCGGTCGAGGCGGCGATCGAGGCCGAACTCGACAAGCCGCTGCATTGCGTCAGTTCGAAGAACCTCGGCAAGGCGCGCCGGCTCGACGACGCGGCCGGGCGCTACATCGAGTTCTGCAAGCGCACCTTTCCGAACGAACTCGATCTGAAAGACGTGAAGATCGTGGTCGACAGCGCGCATGGTGCCGCGTACCACGTCGCGCCGCCGGTCTTCCACGAACTCGGCGCCGAAGTCGTTTCGCTCGGCGCGTCGCCCAACGGCATGAACATCAACGACGGCGTCGGAGCGCTGCACGCGCAACACCTCGCAAAGGCGGTCGAGCTGAACGATGCCGACGTCGGCATCGCGCTCGACGGCGACGCGGACCGCCTCGTGATGGTCGACGCCGCCGGCCGCATCTACAACGGCGACGAGCTGCTGTACGTCATCGTGCGCGAGCGCATGCGCCGGGGCACCGTGGACGGTGTGGTCGGCACGCTGATGACGAACTACGCGCTGGAGCGCCGCTTCCGCGAGCTCGGCGTGCCGTTCGCGCGCGCGAAGGTGGGCGATCGCTACGTGCTCGAGATGCTGGAAGAGAAGGGCTGGCTGTACGGCGGCGAAGGTTCGGGCCACCTGCTGACCCTCGACTGTCACACGACGGGCGACGGCATCGTCAGCGCGCTGCAGGTCCTGAGCGCGATGCGCCGGCATAGGCAGACGCTCGCCGACCTGACGGCCGACCTGGCCCTGATGCCGCAGGCGCTGGTGAACGCGAAGGTCGAGCGCGGTTTCGACTGGAAGTCGCACGACGGCCTGGTCAGCGCCGTCGGCGAGGTCGAGCGCGAACTGAACGGCGCCGGCCGCGTGCTGATCAGGCCCTCCGGGACCGAGCCCGTGCTGCGGGTGATGGTGGAGGCGCGCGAAGTCGAGATCGCGGAAGCGATGGCGCATCGCCTCGCGGCGGTCGTCGGATCCGTCGCGACGCACTAGGGCCTGTTAACGCTTGGCTCGCGCATGCGCGAGCCAAGCGTTAACAGGCCCTCGCCGGCTTCACGCACGCCGGGACGCGATCCTCTCGGCCGGTACCTTCGCGATCGCCTGCTGCAACCCGAGGAACTGCTGCGTGGCGGCGCGCCACGAGTGGCGCTCCGCGTACCGGCGGCACTCGGCGCGGTCGATCCGTTGCGCCAGCAGGGCGGCCTTCTGCAGGTCGTCGTCCAGCACGGCCACGCCGGAACCTCCAACGACATCGATCGGCCCCTGCACCGGGAACGCCGCGACGGGTGTTCCGCACGCCAGCGCTTCGAGCATGACGAGGCCGAACGTATCCGTCAGGCTCGGGAAGACGAAGACGTCGGCGGAGCCGTAGAGCTGCGCGAGTTCCGTGAACCCGAGCACGCCGACGAAGTGGACTTCGGGGAACCGCTGCTTCAGCGTCTCGAGCGCGGGCCCGACGCCGGCGACGACCTTCGTCCCGGGCAGGTCGAGACGGAGGAAGGCCTGGATGTTCTTCTCCACCGACACGCGGCCGACGTAGAGGAAGAGCGGGCGCGGCAGGTTGGCCAGCACGCGTTCGTCGCGGGGATGGAACACGTCGAGGTCGACTCCGCGCGTCCAGCGCGCGACGTTGTCGAGGCCGTTGGCGCGCAACTCGTCCTCGACCGTGCGGGTCGGCGCCATCACGAACGACGCCCGCCCGTGGAAGCGGCGCAGGAAGCCGTAGGTCCACCGCTCGGGGACCCGGAACATCGCCTTCAGGTACTGCGGGAACCGCGTGTGGTACGCGGTGGTGAACGGCAGTCCGCGCGCCAGGCAGTAGCGGCGCGCGGCGTGGCCGAGCGGGCCTTCGGTGGCGACGTGGAACGCCACGCTGCGTTCGGAGTCGAGCTGCGCGTCGAGCAGTTGCGCGAGGCGGCCATGAGGGAAGAGCGAAAGCCGGATCTCCGCATAGCCCGGGCAGGGAAACGCGGCGAACTGATCGGGACCGATCACCGCGACCGTGTGGCCGGCCTTCACCAGTTCGCGGTTCGTTGCGTCGATGGTCCTCACCACGCCATTGACCTGCGGGTGCCAGGCGTCGGTGATCGTGACGATCCTCATGCGGTGGTCTCCTCGGTGACGCGCGGTGCCGGGAGGCCCGCGGTTTCGTTTTCATCGTCCCAGCGCACGCCGGCCTGCGCCGGCGCCCGCAGGCGGTCCCACGTGACGATCTGCAGGTGACCGTCGAGCGTCTCGACCAGCGCGGTGAGGCTCTCGACCCAGTCGCCGTCGTTCGCGTACGTCATGCCGTCGATGTCGCGGATCTCGGCCTTGTGGATGTGTCCGCAGACGACGCCGTCGTAGCCGTGGCGCCGCGCCTCGCGCAGCAGCACCTGCTCGAAATCGAAGATGAAGCTCACGGCATTCTTCACGCGATGCTTCAGGTACTGCGACAGGCTCCAGTACGGGCGGCCGAGGCGCACGCGCACGCGGTTCAGGTGATTGTTCAGCCACAGGGTGAACTCGTAGGCGGTGTCGCCGACGTAGGCCAGCCAGCGCGCGTGCCGCATCACGCCGTCGGCGAAGTCGCCGTGCACGACCCACAAGCGGCGTCCGCTCGCGGTCGTGTGGACGTCGTCTTCGCGGATCGCGATGCCGCCGAAGTGCAGCCCCGCGAACTGGCGCGCCGACTCGTCGTGATTGCCTGGCACGTACACCACGCGCGTGCCCTTGCGCGCCTTGCGCAGCACCTTCTGGACGATGTCGTTGTGCGCCTGTGGCCAGTGCACGTTCTTCTTGAGAGCCCAGCCGTCGATGATGTCGCCGACGAGGTACAGCACGTCGGATTCCGTGTGACGCAGGAAGTCGAGCAGGTAGGCTGCCTTGCAGCCGCGCGTGCCGAGGTGCACGTCCGAGATGAAGATCGCGCGGTAGTGCTGCGTTGGAGCCGGCGTCTGGTCGGCCGGCAGCGGTGCGAGGCCGCCGGACTGCGGCGGCACGCGCCCGGCGGGGGAGTCCGGGCGGGCCGTCGCATCCCACGCGGACCAGCGGTAGAGCAACCTTCCGATCATGGGAACCGCAGGGTACGGCGACTCGATGACGTCGGCGTGACACGCGGCGGCCGCGCATTCGCGCGTTCGCGCATCGGACCGCGGGTCGCCTTCACGCGAGCGTCACATGCCGCGTCGACACTCGCGCTGCTTCCTGTCGAAGCGCGCGACCACATCCCCTTCGGAGCCACTCTCGATGTCGTACGAAGACGAAACCACCAACACATCCAGCAACCCGCACATCAACGACCTGGTCGAGTCCCGCCTGCAGGATCCCGCGCGCCGCGGCCTGCTGCGCGGCGGATTCGGAGCCGCGGCCCTTTCGTTCATCGGAGGGACGTCCCTGATCGCCGGCTGCGGAGGCAGCGACGACGCGATCGCGTCCGCCGCGCCCGCCGATGCCGGGCTCGCACGGGCCCCGGCGCGCGCACCTGTAAACGCGCCCGAACCGGTCCGACCGACCACGCTCGGATTCACCGCGGTGCCGAAGTCGCTCGCCGACAGCCTCGTCGTGCCGGATGGCTACACGGCGAGTGTTCTGCTGCGGCTCGGCGATCCGATCGCCAACAAGATTCCCGACTACGCGAACGATGGCACCGACGACGCCAGCACCTACGCGTGGCGCGCGGGCGACCATCACGATGGCATGCACTACTTCGGCATCGGCGCGACCGGAACCCAGGCGAATGCGGCGAGCGCCCGCGGCCTGCTGGTGCAGAACCACGAGGCGATCACGCCGGTCTTCCTGCACGTCAACGGGCCGACGATCAGCGGCACGGGCCCGGGGGCGGCGCGAACCGCGCCCGACGAGGTGCTGAAGGAGTTCTATGTCCATGGCGTGTCGACCGTCGAAGTCAGCCGGGCGGCGGATGGCTCGTGGAGCTACCGGAAGAATTCGCCGTTCAATCGCCGCGTCCACACGCTGACCGAGATGGAACTCGCGGGACCTGCAGCGGGAAGCCCGTACATGGTGACGAAGTACTCCGCGGACGGCACCCGCACCCGCGGCACCGTGAACAACTGCGCCAGCGGCTACACGCCCTGGAACACGTACCTGGCGTGCGAGGAGAACTGGGCCGGCTACTTCCGTCGCATCGAGGCGACGGACAACGCGAACCGCAGCGCGAAGGAACTGAAGTCGCTCGGACGCTACGGCGTCCGGGGCAACGGCCGGGAACTGTGGGCCACGGTCACGCCCGACACGCCGGACAACCTGTACGGCCGCTGGAATGCCATGGTGCTCGGCACCAGCGCGGCGGATGACTACCGCAACGGTCCGAACACCTACGGCTGGAACGTCGAGATCGACCCGTTCGCGCCGAACTCCACCCCGAGGAAGCGCACCGCCATGGGACGCTTCGCGCACGAAGGCGCCTGGATCGCCAAGGTCGAGGCGGGCAAGCCGCTGGTCTGGTACATGGGCTGCGACTCGCGCAACGAATACATCTACAAGTACGTGTCGAACGCCAACTGGGATCCGGTCGACGCGAGTCGCGGACTCGCGGCCGGTGACAAGTACCTCGACGACGGCAAGCTGTACGTCGCGAAGTTCAACGCCGACGGTACCGGCAACTGGGTCGAACTCTCTTTCGGCCTGAACGGAATCACGGCGGAGAGTTCCGTCTATCCGTTCGCCGACCAGGCCGATGTCTGCATCAACTCCCGCCTCGCGGCCGACGTCGTCGGCGCGACGAAGATGGACCGTCCCGAGTGGGGCGCGGTCGATCCGGTCACCGGCGCCGTGTACATGACGCTGACGAACAACATCGCGACGCTGCGCACCCTCGAGGCGACGGATGCGGCCAACCCGCGCCACTACAACGACGTGCGGACCAACGGCACGGCGCAGCGCGGCAATCCGAACGGCCACATCATTCGCTGGCTCGAGGCTGGGCGCGACCCCGCCGCGACCAAGTTCGACTGGGACATCTTCCTGTTCGGTGCGCGATCGACCGCGGATGCGGTCAACGTCAACGTCTCCGGCCTGACCGCGGACAACGACTTCTCGAGTCCGGATGGCCTGTGGTTCTCGAAGGCGACCAACGTCTGCTGGATCCAGACCGACGACGGCGCCTACACCGACGTGACCAACTGCATGCTGCTGGCCGCGCTGCCGGGCGCGGTCGGCGATGGCGGCGTGAAGACGATCACGAACAAGAACTCGACCGGCGCGACCAAGGAGGTGCAGACCTACGTCGGCGCCAACCTGGGAACGAAGCTGCGCCGCTTCCTCGTCGGTCCGGTCGAGTGCGAGATCACGGGGCTGGCGGAATCCCCGGACGGGCGTGCCCTGTTCGTCAACATCCAGCATCCGGGCGAGGACACGGCGGCTGCCGACATCGGCAGCCCGGCCCTGTTCACCAGCCACTGGCCCGACGGCGGCACCAGCCGTCCGCGGTCGGCGACCATCGTCATCACGCGCGACGACGGCGGCGTGATCGGCGTGTAGCTACGAGTACCTGTGTCTGCCTGGGTTCGGGGGGCGCAAGCCCCCCGTTTTTTCTGGTGGATGCGCGGAGTGGGGAGATGCAATGCAGCGGCCGTCCGATGCCGTGCACTCACTCGTGCGAGACGCCGCTACTCCGCTGTCTCGAGTTGGGGGCCGCGTTCCGACTGCTTGGAGGACGCAACGAACAGGTCCGTGCGGTCGGCGTAATAGCGATCGATGCGCCAGTCGCGCAGCAGATCGATCGCGAGCTCGAAGGACTCCCAGTCCAGCGCGTACAGCTCGCTCAGCGCCAGAGACTCTTCCTTCGACAGCGTCGCCGGCAGGCGAGAGAGGACTTGCGCGGAGGGTGAGTCGGAGTGGTCGCTCAGATAGCGACGAATGTCGTGAATGGCTTTCACTGTTGCGTTCCCCGCTTCCGTTAGGTGGGCAGTCTCCCACACGGCCCCGCACGCTTTGATGACAGTTCCGTGAATTGGAACGAGGCCTCCATGACCGACGTCAAGGCGCTGGTTGGGCATGCCACATCGCGAGACAAGACGGGCCCGATGCATTTCGTGATGCGAGGGATCGGCTCCGTGGAGACCGACTTGCCGCATCGGTGCCCGGGCCGGGAACAGCCGGTCAGAACAGGCGGGTTATCGCGGCGTAGTACGCGTCGCCGAGCCGGCTCGACAGGAACCTGCGCCGCAGTTCCTCGACCATGACCGCCCGGTCGGGACGGCCGGTGAACGGAGCGATCTGGGACTCGCTCGCCACCATCACGTTCTCGCGGACCGCGGGCGGGACCATCACGGCGAGGTCGGGACGGCACCGGCGCGAGCCGCCACCGATGACGTGATCGATCGGACGCGTGACCGGGCCGCCGGCGGCGAGGAAGCGCGCCGCGAACTCCGTGCGCACGACATACCCCCACGTGTTGAGGATGCCGCCGATCGGGCGATGAAGATGGAACGGTCCGCACGCTTCCGGACGGCGCATCGAGATGTTGCGCGACGACGTGCCGAGGTAGACGACGTCATGCAGCACTTCGCGCGTGAGCCGCCGATGGACCTCGGCGAAGTGCGGCTGCAGGACCAGGTCGTCCTCGATCACCGTGCAGGCCGGCACGCGGGCTTCGACTGCGCGCTGCCAGGCCGTCAGGTGCGACAGCCAGCATCCGATCTCGGGGCCGCTCAGCAGGCCGCCGAAGCGGAACGCCGGGAACGCAAGCCGCGCCATCTCCCGCGCGCGAGCACGGGCCACGCCGCGCAGGTCGACTCCGACCCTCTCCGCCGCCAGGCCCGCTGCGTTCAACTGCGCTTGCATCGCAGCGCGGCGCGCATGGGCGCTGTCCAGGTTGATCAGGACGAGCATCGCGTTGGCCGTCGGGCTAGACGATCGACCACGGACGCGGCCGGCGATCGAGCGCGTTCAACTGCCGCGCCGCGCGGGCGACAAGTGCAGGCTCGACGCGGTCGAACCATTCCCTCAGCGCCTTGAGCGAGTCCGCGGCGGGGAGGGCGTCGGCCAGGCGAGCGAGCGCCACCGACGCGTCGTTCAGCTCGCCCAGGGTGTCCTGCAGTGCGGCCAGCGCTTCGATGTAGTCGGCGGCTCCGCGGCCGGGCAGCGAGGGTGCGAGCAGGTCGAGGGCGTAGCGCAGTCGCTTCGCGTGGATCCGCACCCGGTGTCGCTTTGCCTGGCCGAGGTGGCTGAACGAGCGCGCATCCTTGAAGAGCCCGTCGGCCGCCTGCTCCAGCAGCGACGCTGCGGTCTCGCCAACGCCGCTCGTCGCCGCGGCCGCTTCTCCCATCGACCAGCTAGCGAGCCGGAGCACGAGCCGGGCATAGCGCCGCGAACTGACCGCGGCAACGGCCTGCTTGGTCGCCCGCGCCTGCTCGCGCCGAGCGGCGCGTTGCAGGCGTCGCTGGTCTGCGTCGTCCACGGGCGCCGACGACAGGAAGGCGGGCAAGGTCTGCTCGACGACGACATCCCAGTCGCGCGCCGCTCCGAGCGTCTGCGCGAGCCAGTGCAGTCCCTTGCCCAGTCGCGCGGGCAAGTCCTCGCCGTACGGATCGAACGAGCGGATCGCGGATCGCATGCGCCGCAGCGCAACGCGCGCCTGGTGGACGTGCTCGCTGGCGGGATCGCCGCGCAGCGCATCGGCATTCGCGACGACCAGCGCGAGGCCGTGCCGGATGACTTCCCTCAGCGCCTGCGCGCACGCCATCTCGGCGGTGAGTCGCCTGGCGAAACCGCTGGCCGAGGCGCGGGCGGCTCCCAAGCCATCGCGCGCGGCGAGGCCGTAGCCACGCTCTGCCTTGCTGCGCAGGGCGGGGACGAGGGTCACGCCGTGTCCCTGCTTCACCAGCGCCCTGCCCACCTCCAGCAGGTCCTGCGGGCGACCCGACTTCAGCTCCAGTTCCACTTCCGCCACCGGCTGGCGTCGCTTCCGGCCCTCCACGCGCGCGCGCAGTTCGCCGCGATCCAGCGCCACTTCGATCTGCGAGGAGCCGTGCACGAGGATTCCTCGTTGCCGCGAGATCCGGGTGCGGAACACCGGCACGAGCGTGTCGGCTTCGAGGCCCGCCCGCAGCAGCACCCGCAGCGGCGTGATCTCGAAACGCTCGAGGTCGAGCGCGGGAGCGGACTTGCGCGCGGGCAGGGCGACTTCCCACTCGCCGCGCACCGGGACGACGCTGTGCCCGTTGCTCGCGGCCTTCAGCGTCTGCAGCCACCGGTCGCCGTCGCGCCGCAGCCGGAGCACCAGGCCGCGCCGGCGCAGGCTGGCGTCCGGCGTGTCGAAGTAGACGTCCTCGATGGCCGTCTCCTCGAGATGGACGTCGCCGATCGCGCGGCGCGTCCGCGCGAGGCGGCCCTTGACGAGGGCGAGCTTCAGTTCGATCTCGGTGTTCGTGTCCGACATGGCGCTCCGTCGGCCGGTGTCGATCAGGCGGC
>JBFZCF010000004.1:0-29516 GCA_041308065.1 Burkholderiales bacterium | reverse complement strand
ACCGTGGCGCTGCGCAGGCAACTGACCGAAATGAAGGACGGCGGCGTGGTCGTGATGAGCATCCCGCTCGCGCCGTACCGCTGCCCGCCCGGGCCGTATGAGCGCGCGTGCCAGATCGCCTGGTACCTGAAGCAAGCCAAGCCGAGGAGCAAGGTGATCGTGCTCGACGGCAATCCCGACGTGACCTCGAAGAAACCGCTGTTCACGCGCGTCTGGAACGAAGACTACAAGGGCCTCGTCGAGTACCGCGCCGGAGCCCCCGTCACCGAGATCGACCTGAAGGGCAGCACGGTCATCACGGAGCTCGGGGACAAGGTCCGCGGCGACGTCGTCAACTACATCCCGCACCAGCGCGCGGCCAATATCGCCCGGGACGCGGGGCTGATCACGGCGAACAACCGCTGGTGCGAGGTCGACTGGACGACGCTGGAGTCGGTCAAGGTGAAGAACGTGCACGTGCTGGGCGACGCGACCCAGCCGGCGCCTGCGATGCCGAAGTCCGGCCACATGGCGAACCAGCACGGCAAGGCGGCTGCGGCCGCGATCGTCGAACTGATGAGCGGTCGCGCCGCCGTGCCGCCGATGATGGCGAACACCTGCTACAGCTTCGTCGACGACAAGAACGCGGTGCACGTCGCCAGCGTCCACCAATGGGTCCCGCAGAAGAAGACGATGGAGACGGTCGCCGGCTCCGGCGGCATCTCCACGCAGGACCGCGGGTCGTGGGCGCTCGAAGGCGCCTACGCGCAGGGATGGGCGAAGACGATCTGGGCGGACATGCTGGCCTGATCGGGACTGGCTGGCCGGCGCGAACGCGATCAGGCCCGCGGATCAAGGAGTGAGGACGGCGGCGCTTCGGCGCCGCCGTTTTCACTTGCGCCGGGAGTAGTCCGCGATGAGCGACACGAGTTCGGCTTCCCGACCGGCGTAGAAGTGGTCGGTGCCCGCGATGCGCTGCTGCCGTCCGCCGCTCGCGCTCGCGATGCGTTCACGCGCCGGTGCACTCTTCAGCACCGGATCGAGGTCCCTCTCCCCATAGACATCGAGGACGGGGAGGCGCGGCGCCTGCGCGAACCTGGACGAGTAGGGCGCTCCCAGCCCGAGCGCGACCCACGCGCGGAAGCCCGGTGACGGCGTGCCGTCGAAGTAGGCATTCGACATCCGGCTGCCGAGACTGTGCGAGACGAGCACGAGGTCCTGGTAGCCCCTGCTCCTGGCCCAGGCCGCGGCGCTCGCGATGCGTTCGGCCGCGTTCGCGAACAGCGGCTCGTAGTGGTCCGGCGGCGCCTCGCTCGCGAGCACGGGCATCTGGATGGCGAGTGTCGCGAAGCCTTTGTCCGCGAGGTCCATCCGCAGCTTGCCGATGATGCCGTGGTCCGGATGCACGCCGATGCCGTGCACGATCACGAGCAGTGTCGCCTTGGCCGGGTCTGCGTGGCCGGCCGAGGTCAGCAGCCCGAGGAAGGTGCGGCCTCCGGGGCCGGGAATGTCCACCGCGTCGCCCGCGACGAGCCCCGGCACGACCTCCGCACGCCAGCGCGCTTCGCGCTCGAAGTCCTGGGCGTGGGCCTGGCCCGCCGATGCGACGGCAAGGAAGAAGGCGGCGAGGACGACGCGAATCACCGGGTACCGGTCTCCGAGCGTCGGAAGGCGATGGTGCTGGCCTTTTCGGGGAAGCGCCCGACCTTGTCGGCGTAGAAACGTCGCATCAGTTCGAGGTCGCGCGCCTGGTCTCCGCTCATGCGAACGAACTCGGCCACTCCGATCTCGCGGGTGCGGTAGTCGATGTAGGCGAGCGCCACGGGCAGGTCGAGTTTCAGCGCCAGATGGTAGAACCCCGACCGAATGTAGTCCGTGTGACGTCGCGTGCCCTCTGGGGAAAGCCCGAGCCAGAACCATGGCTCCGATCGCATCATTTGCGCGAGTTGTTCGACGGCGCCGCTCGGGCTGTGGCGGTTGACCGGCCGGCCGCCCCAGAGCCGCATCAGCCGGCCGAGCGTCGCACCGGTCGGGCCGCGGAACAAGGTCTCCTTGCCGACCCAGCGGATCGGCAGATCGATCGACCACTTGGCGAGCAGGCCGATGACGAAGTCCCAGTTGGACGTGTGCGGATAGACGATCGCCACGCCCTTCGGTCCCGGTAGGCCGTCGAACCGGACATGCCAGCCGAACAGCGCGAGCAGGCGCCGCGCGAACGCCGCCAGCCACGGATGCCCACCCGCGGGCGGCGGATAGAGCGTCATGTTCAGTGCGTGCCGGTGCTGCCGAAGCCGCCGGCGCCGCGCTCCGAAGCCTCGAAATCGTCGACGACTTCGAACCGGGCCTGCACGACGGGAACGATGACGAGCTGCGCGATGCGCTCGAGCGGGTTGAGGGTGAACGCCGTCCGCCCGCGATTCCACGTCGACACCATCAGTTCGCCCTGGTAGTCCGAGTCGATCAGGCCGACGAGGTTGCCGAGCACGATGCCGTGCTTGTGGCCGAGGCCCGAGCGGGGAAGGATCAGCGCCGCGTAGCCCGGGTCAGCCAGGTGAATCGCCATGCCGGTCTTGACGAGGTGCGTCGTGCCGGGCTCGATCACCAGCGGCGCTTCGACGCATGCACGCAGGTCGAGCCCCGCGGCGCCTGGAGTGGCATAGGCGGGCATCATCGAGCGGAGCCGCTCGTCGAGGATGCGAACGTCGATTCTCATTCGCCGTCCTTCGGTTCCAGCATGTCAGCGCCGGGCCAGGCGGGTGGCGATCTCGGCGATCAGCCGCCGCGCCTGCGCCAGCTTGTCCGCGTGCGGCAACGGGGTGATGCCGGCGGCGTCGACGACGACGACCTCCGAGCCTTCCGCGCCGAACGCGTCCTGCGCGCGGTTGCCGATCACCATTGCCACCTTCTTCGAAGCGAGCTTGCGTTTCGCATTCTCGACGACGTCTTCGGTCTCCGCGGCGAAGCCCACGCAGAAGGGCGGATCGGGCAGCGCAGCGACCTCTGCGAGGATGTCGGCGTTGCGGTCGAACTGAAGGGAAGGCGCAGTCGCCTGCTCGTCCTTTTTGATCTTGCGATGGCTGGGATTCGCGACCCGCCAGTCGGCGACCGCGGCCACGCCGATGAAGACGTCGGCCGGCAGCGCGCCAAGCACCGCCTTGTGCATCTCGGCGGCGCTGATCGTGTCAATGCGCTGCACGCCGCGCGGAGTGGCCAGCGAGGTAGGGCCAGCGACGAGCACGACGTCGGCACCCGCATCCCGCGCCGCGCGCGCCAGCGCGAAACCCGTCTTGCCCGACGACAGGTTCGTGATGCCGCGGACCGGATCGATCGCCTCGAAGGTCGGCCCGGCGGTCAGCAGCACCCGCCTGCCCGCGAGCAACTTCGGCTGGAAGTGGGCGATGATGTCCTCGAGCAGTTCGGCGGGCTCCAGCATCCGGCCGTAACCCGTCTCGCCGCAGGCCTGCACGCCGGGCGCCGGGCCCAGCACCGCAATGCCGTCGGCCCTAAGTTGCGCCGCGTTGCGCCGTGTCGCCGGGTTCTCCCACATCTCGACGTTCATCGCCGGCGCGATCAGGAGCGCCGTGCGCGTGCGATCCCGTGCCAGCGCGAGCGTGGTCAGCAGGTCGTCGGCCAGTCCGTGCGCGACCTTGGCCATGAAGTGCGCGGTCGCCGGCGCGACGAGGATTGCGTCGGCCGTGCGCGTGAGCGCGATGTGCGGCATCGCGTTGTCGACGCCTGTCGCGTCCCATTGGTCGGTCGCCACCGGCCGGCCGCTCAGCGCCTGCATCGTCGTCGTCGTGACGAATCGCTGCGCGCCGTCGGTCATCACCACCTGGACGGTCGCGCCCGCGTCCTGCAGCCGGCGCACCAGCTCGCAGACCTTGTAGGCGGCGATTCCGCCGGTCATGCCGACCACGAGGTGCTTGCCGGAGAGTTCCATGGCGCTATTTTGCTCTACGAACCCGCAACAGTTCATCGACCACGAGAAGGATCGCTCCGCCGACGATCGCACTGTCGGCCACGTTGAAAGCCGGCCAGTGCCAGCCGCCGACGTGAAAATCGAGGAAGTCGATCACGTGGCCGTAGGCCAGGCGGTCGATCACGTTGCCGATCGCGCCGCCGAGGATCATCGTCAGCGCAAGGGCAAACAGCTTCTGGCCGCCGTGGCGGGCGAGCAGGTAGAGGATGAACAGCGACGCCCCGATGCCGACCGCGGTGAGGAAGTGCTTCTGCCAGCCGGACGCCGACGCAAGGAACGAGAACGCCGCGCCCTTGTTGTAGGTGAGCACCAGGTTGAAGAAGCTCGTGACCGGCTCGACGTCGCCGTAGTCGAACGTGCGCTCGATGGCCAGCTTCGTCAGCTGGTCGACCAGCACGATCAAGGACGCCAGTGCGACCCAGGGCAGCATGCGTCGCCACGTACCGGCTGCACCATCCATCAGGCCACCGTCCGCGGTTCTCCCGCCCCGAACAGGTTCGACACGCACCGCCCGCAGAGCGTGGGATGCTCCCGCTCGACGCCGACGTCGTCCCGCCAGTGCCAGCAGCGCTCGCACTTGGCCGCGCCCGACGGCGTGACGACGACCGCCTCCTCCGCTTCGGACGCGACCGGCGTCACCCGGGCCTGCGATGTGATCAGGACGAATCGAAGATCGTTCCCGAGCGACTGCAGCAGCGCGGCCTTTGCGCCGGCCGCGCGCAGCTCGACCTCGGCCTGCAGCGACGAGCCGATCGATCCTTTTTCGCGGAGTTCCTCGAGGCGCTTCTGCACCTCGGCCCGGATGGCGCGCAGCGTGGTCCAGCGTTCGACCAGCGCGACTTCGTCCGGCACTGCCGGCAGCGCCGCGTAGGTCTCCGTGAAGATCGTTCCGCCCGTGCGCGCCTTGAGCACCTTCCACGCTTCCTCGGCGGTGAACGACAGCAGGGGGGCCATCAGCTTCAGCAGCGCTTCGGTGATGAGATAGAGCGCCGACTGCGCCGAGCGCCGCGCCTTCGAGTGCGGTTGCGTCGTGTACAGGCGATCCTTGAGGATGTCGAGCCAGAATGCCCCGAGGTCTTCCGACGCGAAGGTCTGCAGGCGAGCGACGATCGGGTGGTACTCGTAACGGTCGTAGTCGGCCAGCGACTTCGCCGACACCTGCCGCATCATCGCAAGCGCGTAGCGGTCGATCTCAAGCCACTCGTCGACCGGAAGCATGTCCCGCGCAGCATCGAAATCGCTGATGTTCGCGAGCAGGAAGCGCAGCGTGTTGCGCAGGCGGCGGTAGCCCTCGACGACGCGCTTGAGGATCTCGTCGGACAGCGACAGCTCGCCCGAGTAGTCCGTGCTCGTCACCCACAGTCGGATGATCTCGGCGCCGAGCGTGTCGGCCACCTTCTGCGGCGCGATCACGTTGCCGAGCGACTTGCTCATCTTGCGGCCCTGGCCGTCGACGACGAAGCCGTGCGTCAGCAGCGACCTGTACGGAGGAACGCCGTTCATCATGCAGGACGTGAGCAGCGAGGAGTGGAACCAGCCGCGGTGCTGGTCCGAGCCCTCGAGGTACATCTCGGCAGGAAAGTGCGACTCGGCGGCGTGCGAGCCTCGGAGCACGGTCTCGTGCGTGGTGCCGGAGTCGAACCAGACGTCGAGCGTGTCCTTGTTCTTCACGTAGTGTTCGGCCTCGGCGCCGAGCAGCTCGCGCGGGTCGAGGTCCTGCCACGCCTCGATGCCGCCGCGCTCGACGCGCTTCGCCACTTCCTCCAGGAGTTCAAGCGTGCGCGGGTGCAGCTCGCCGGTCTTCCGGTGCACGAAGAACGCCATCGGCGTGCCCCACTGGCGTTGGCGCGAAAGCGTCCAGTCGGGACGGTTCGCGATCATGCCCTGCAGGCGGGCCTTGCCCCACGATGGGTAGAAGTCGGTGGCGTCGATGCCGGCGAGCGCGAGTTCACGCAGCGTCTTGCCGCCGTCCGCAGGCCTCATGTCCATCCCGGCGAACCACTGCGACGTCGCCCGGTAGATGACCGGCGTGCGGTGCCGCCAGCAGTGCATGTAACTGTGCGGGAACTTCTCGACGTGCAGCAGGGCGCCGTGCTCCCTGATGACGTCGACGATCTTCGGATTGGCATCCCAGATCTTCATCCCGCCGAAGAAGGGCAGCGACTCCGAATACGTGCCGTCGCCCTGCACGGGGTTCAGGATCTGCTCGTCCGTCATCCCGTGCGCCTTGCACGAAATGAAGTCCTCGACGCCATAGGCGGGCGACGAGTGGACGATGCCGGTGCCGGTGTCGAGCGTCACGTAGTCGCCGAGGTAGACCGGCGCGTCGCGGTCGTAGAACGGGTGGCGGAAGCGCAGCAGCGCCAGCTTCTCGCCGCGGGTCTGCGCGAGCGTGGCGCCGGCGAGCTTGTAGGTAGTGAGGCACGCATCCCTGCGCTCGGTGGCGAGCACGAGCAGTCCGCGTTCGGTGTCGACGAGGTCGTAGCTGAACTCCGGATGGATGTTCAGCGCCTGGTTGGCGGGAATCGTCCAGGGCGTCGTCGTCCAGATGACCGCGGCGACCGGTTTCGGCGGCAGCGCCGCGAGGCCGAAGGCTTCCGCCAGCTTCGGCCGATCGTCGTCGCGCAGCGGGAAGGCGACGTCGATCGCCAGGTCGACCTTGTCCTGGTACTCGACCTCCGCCTCGGCCAGCGCCGAGCCGCAGTCGAAGCACCAGTTCACCGGCTTGAGCCCGCGGAAGACGAAGCCCTTGGCGATGATCTTCGCCAGGGCGCGGATCTCGTCGGCCTCGTTGCGGAAGTTCATCGTCGCGTACGGGCGGTCCCATTCGCCCAGGACGCCGAGACGCTTGAAGTCCTTCTTCTGGCGCTCGATTTGCTCGGTGGCCCACGCGCGCGACTTCGCGATCACCTCGCGCGCCGGCAGGTGCTTGCCGTGCTTCTTCTCGATCTGGATCTCGATCGGCATGCCGTGGCAGTCCCAGCCCGGGACGTACTGCGCGTCGAAGCCGGCCATCTGGCGGCTCTTGACGACGACGTCCTTCAGGATCTTGTTGACGGCATGGCCGATGTGGATGTCGTTGTTCGCGTACGGCGGGCCGTCGTGCAGGATCCACTTACGGCGCCCCACGGAGGCGGCCCGGATCTGCTGGTAGATGCCCTGTTCGTCCCAATCCCTGATCCACTGCGGCTCGCGCTTCGCGAGATCGCCCCGCATCGGGAACGGCGTGTCCGGGAGGTTCAGCGGGTACTTCCGCGTCGCCGGATCAGCGGCGGGTTTCTTGGAGGCTTCGGTTTTCTTGGTTTCGTCGGGCATGGGAACTCGGCCCCCTCGGGCTCTTCGAGTTGATCGGTGGAAAACGGGTCATGCGGGTGCGCCGGACAGGATCGCCCGCGCCCGCTCTGCATCGCGACGGATCGCGGCGGCCAGCGCATCGAGCGTCTCGTACTTCTGTTCCTCGCGCAGCTTCTGCACGAACTCGACGCGCACGAGCGCGCCGTAGATCTCCCGCGAGAAGTCGAACAGATGAACCTCGAGCAGCCAGCGGCCCTGGTCGTCGACGGTGGGCCGCAGGCCGATGCTCGCCACGCCGGGCACCGGGTGCGGACCGATTCCGTGCACGTTGACGGCGAAGATGCCGTGCACCGCCGGGTGTGCATGGGCAATGCGCAGATTCAGCGTCGGGAAGCCCATCGAGCGGCCGAGCTTGCGACCGTGCAGGACGCGCCCGCTGATCGAGTAGGGACGCCCGAGCAGAAGTTCCGCGCGCATGAGGTCGCCCGCGGCGAGCGCGGCGCGAACGCCCGTGCTGGAAATTCGCTCGCCGCCGTCGCCGAAGGTCGGCATCTGCTCGAGTTCGAAGCGACCCCGCCCGGAGTACTGCTGGAGCAGGGCGTTGTCTCCGGCGCGCCGGGCGCCGAATCGGAAGTCGTCGCCTACCAGCAACCAGCGAACGTCGCAGCCGTCGAGGAGGATGCGCTCGACGAACTCGGTTGCGCCAAGTTGCGCGAAGCGCCGGTTGAAGTGCTGGATGAAGACGCGGTCGAGGCCGGCCGCGCGCAGCGCCTCGAGCTTGTCGCGCAGGTTGGAAATGCGCATCGGGGCGGCCTGCGGCGCGAAGAACTCGCGCGGGTGCGGCTCGAACGTCATGACCGCCGACGCCAGTCCGCGTGCCCTGGCGGCCGACGTCACGCGGGCGAGCAGCGCCTGGTGTCCCCGGTGGACGCCGTCGAAGTTGCCGACGGTGAGTGCGCAGGGAACACGCTGGGAGTGCCGCGGAGTGCCGCGGAAGATCTGCATCGACGGTTGGACAGGCGCCGGAAAGCGGAGCGCGAATTATACGGGCCGCCTTTCGCTCTTCCTTGATTTTCAATCGCTTACGCCATCGTCGACGGCTCGCTCGGTACAATCGGCGTGAATGACAATCAAGAACATCGTCGTCCTGATCTCGGGGCGGGGGACCAATCTCGGGGCGATCCTCAAGGCCGCCACCGAAGAAGGCTGGAGCGAGCGGCCGGGCGCGCGGGTGGCGGCCGTGATCAGCAACCGCGCCGATGCGGCGGGCCTGGAGGTCGCCCGCGCGGCAGGCATTCCGTGGCACGTCGTTTCCCACGCCGAGTACGGGTCGCGGGAAGCGTTCGAAGAGGCCCTCGCGCGCGCCATTGACGCCCATGCCCCGGCGCTGGTCGTGCTCGCGGGATTCATGCGGGTGCTGACGCCGGGCTTCGTTCGTCGGTACCAAGGGCTTCTCGTGAACATCCATCCGTCGCTGCTGCCGCTGTTTCCCGGCCTGCGGACACACCGCCAGGCGCTGGCCGCCGGCGTGCGCATCCACGGAGCGACGGTGCATTTCGTCTCGGACGAAGTCGACGGCGGGGCCATCATCGCGCAGGCCGCGGTCCCGGTTCAGCCGGGCGACGACGAGGCGACGCTGTCGGAGAGAGTCCTCGCGGAGGAGCACACGATCCTTCCTCGAGCCGTTCGACTGGTGCTCGAGGGCCGCGTGCGCTTCGATCGCGAGCGGGTCGTGCTGGACGGCGTCGGGCCGAACCAGCTCTCGCGGCTGGCGCCATGAGCGCGCACGGCCGCTCCGAAGCGCTCATCCCGAGCGCGCAGCGCGACGGTAGTCCCTTGAGCGCGCACGGCCGCTCCGAAGCGCTCATCCCGAGCGCGCAGCGCGACGGTAGTCCCTTGAGCGCGCACGGCCGCTCCGAAGCGCTCATCCCCGAGCGCGCAGCGCGGAGGGAAGTCCAGTGAGCGCGCGACGGCCCACCCGCGCGACAGGCGCCAAGTCGCGCAGCGCGCGCGCGTTCTCCGGTGGTGCACGGTCGCACGGGTCGCGCGCCGAATCGCCGCGGCCCGGCCGGTCGGGCAGGCCGTCACGGGCCGCCGAGAACAGCGGCCCGCTCCCGAAGGTGACCGCACTCGTGGTCGACAGCGTCGCGGAAGCGCTGGCGACGATCCTGCGTTTCGACGGCCCGGCGGACGTGCTGATGTCCAGGTTCTTCCGGCACCACCACGAACTCGGAATGCGCGACCGCGGGCAGATCGCCGAAGCGATCTTCCACGCACTCCGCCGCTACGCCACGCTCGGCTGGCTCCTGCAGCCGGCGCACCCGGCGCGCGCACCGCGTTTTGCCGCGCTGGTCACGCTGGCGCAGCAGCATGGCCTCGACGCGCTCGATCCGCGTGCGCTGCGCGGCGACCTGAAGGCGGTGACGCACGCGCTGGCCGTCGATATGTCGAGCGCGCCTGCCTCGGTGAGGGCGGAACTGCCGCACTGGCTCTTCGCGGCGATCGACCGGCAGTATCCGGACGCGACGGAACTGGTCGAGGCCATCAAGGATGGAGCCCCGCTCGACCTGCGCGTGAACTCGATCAAGGCCGGGCGCGACGAGGTGCTCGAGGAACTGCGCGCGCACCACGTGGCGATCGAGCCGTCGCGCTACTCGCCCGACGGTCTGCGGCTCGCGGACAAGCCCGGGCTGATGCACTGGCCGGCCTATCGCGAGGGCCGCATCGAGGTCCAGGACGAGGGCAGCCAGCTCATCGCGCGACTGGTCCAGCCGAAGCGTGGCGAGATGGTGGTCGATTTCTGCGCGGGCGCCGGGGGCAAGACGCTCGCGCTCGGCGCACTGATGCGCTCGTCGGGTCGGCTCTACGCGTTCGACATCAACGAAAAGCGGCTCGCGAGCATGGGGCCGCGCCTGAAGCGCAGCGGGCTGTCGAACGTCCATCCCGTCGCGATCCGCAACGAGTCGGACGTGCGGGTGAAACGCCTGAACGGGAAGTGCGACCGGGTGCTCGTCGATGCGCCGTGTTCAGGCAGCGGCACGCTGCGACGGAACCCGGACCTCAAGTGGCGGTTCTCGGAAGCCGAGCTGGCACGCGTCAACGAAGTGCAGCACGCCGTCCTGCGGGCCGCCGCGCGCCTGGTCAAGCCGGGCGGGCGCGTCGTCTATGCGACCTGCTCGCTGCTGGCGCGCGAGAACCAGGACGTGGTCGAGGCGTTCCTTGCGCAGCATCCCGACTTCCACGCCGTGCCGGCGGCGACCGTGCTGCGGGCGCAGAAGATCGACGTCGACCACATGGCGCGGTTCGCGCCGTACTTCGTCATGCTGCCGCACCTGCACGCCACCGATGGGTTTTTCGCGGCGGTCCTGGAGCGCGTTCGATGAGCCGACCGACCCCGCTGCTCGACGAGATCCTGCACATCGTGCAGGTGGAACTGCTGCGGCCGCAGCACCTCTGGCAGCTCGTGGTGATCGGCGGCGCGCTTGCCGGGGCCTGGTTCGCCACGCGCTGGGTGCAGCGGTGGGTGGGCGCGCGCCTGCAGGCGCAGGTGCGGCAGCCGGCCGGCCGCGTCGACCTGCTCCGGTTCTCGGTCGATGGTTTCCGACGCCTCGCCTTCCCGGTGTCTGCAATGGCGCTGCTGATCGCCGGCGGCCTGGGCCTCAGCGCTGCAGGCCTGGTGCTGAGGACCGGCGACGTACAGTTCCTGCGGCTCGCGCTGACGCTGCTCGCGGCGATGGCCGCGATCCGGCTGCTCGTCTATGTGCTGCGGCGCTCGTTCCCGCGCTCGAGTTGGATCGGCTCCTTCGAACGCGTCATCGCTCTCGTGATCTGGGTGATCGTGGCATTGCACCTCACCGGCCTGCTGACCGACCTGGTCGAAGCGCTCGAAGCCATCGCTATCCCGATCGGCAGGCAGCGGCTGACGCTGTGGGACCTGCTCGTCGGGACCGTCTCGGTGGTCCTGACGCTGCTCGCAGCGCTTTGGGTCGGCTCGGTCATCGAGGCCCGGCTGATGGCGGCCAAGGGACTCACGGCCAACTCGCGCGTCGTGCTCTCGCGCGTCCTGAAGGCGGTGCTCGCGCTGATCTCCGTCCTGGTTGCCCTGTCGCTGGTCGGCATCGACCTGACCGTGCTGTCGGTGTTCGGCGGCGCGCTCGGCGTCGGCCTCGGACTTGGCCTGCAGCGGATCGCGAGCAACTACGTCAGCGGTTTCATCATCCTGCTCGACCGCAGCCTGACGATCGGCGACATGATCACCGTCGACAAGTTCTACGGCGCGGTCTCGCAGATCAACACGCGCTACACCGTCATCAAGGCGCTGGATGGCACCGAGACGATCGTGCCGAACGAGATGCTCGTCGCCTCGCCGGTGATCAACCACTCCTACACGGACCGCAAGGTGCGCGTCGTGGTCAAGGTCGCGGTGGCCTACGCGTCGGACGTCGACCGCGCCCTCGAAGTCCTTGTGCAGGCCGCGCAGGCCCAGCCCCGGGTGCTCGCCGATCCGGCTCCGGCCGCTTTCATCACGGGGTTCGGGGCGGACGGCATCGATCTCGAGGTCGGGTTCTGGGTTTCCGATCCGGAAGAGGGGACGCTTGGGGTGCGGTCCGCCATCTCGCGACTGCTGCTGCAGCGATTCAAGGACGAGAACATCGAGATCCCGTTCCCGCAGCGCGACATCCGGATCAGAGAAGTTCCTCTGGAACTCGGCATGGGCAGGGGCCGTCCTATGGACGCAGCTTGATCCCGCCCGTCGCTTGATCGCGCTCAATTCCGGCTAATTCGGCGCCCCGGCGGAACGCGGGTGCGTACAATCGAGGCTACGTTTTGGCTCGCGGCCCCTGAACCGCCGCTGGCGCTTCTCGCTTGAATCCGTTTTCGGCCCGGTTGGGCCTGCCGCCCGGAACGGGCGGTTTCTCAAGGAACCCCATGCATCTGATCGATTTCCTCGATGGCGGACTGCTGGACCTGTCCTGGTGGCAGGTCATTGTCGCGATGTTGCTGATGACGCACGTGACGATCGCCGCCGTCACCATCTTCCTGCATCGCAGCCAGGCCCACCGGGCGCTGGATCTGCACCCCGCCGTTGCGCTGTTCTTCCGCTCCTGGCTGTGGCTCACGACCGGCATGCAGACCAAGGATTGGGTCGCGATCCACCGGAAGCATCACGCGAAGTGCGAGACGCCCGAGGACCCGCATAGCCCGCAGACGCGCGGACTGAAAACCGTTCTGTGGAGCGGTGCCGAGCTCTACACGGCCGAGGCGCAGAACGTCGAGACGCTGGCGCGCTACGGTCATGGCACGCCCGACGACTGGTTCGAGCGCAACGTCTTTTCGCGTTTCGTGTGGCAGGGCTGCGGCCTGATGCTCGTCGCGAACCTGATTCTGTTCGGGGCGGCGGGTCTCGCCGTCTGGGCGATCCAGATGATCTGGATCCCCTTCCATGCCGCGGGCATCATCAACGGGATCGGCCACTACTGGGGCTATCGCAACTACGACGCACCGGATGCGAGCACCAACATTTCGCCGTGGGGAATCTGGATCGGGGGCGAAGAGCTTCACAACAACCACCACACATATCCGACCTCCGCCAAGCTGTCGAACAAGTGGTACGAGTTCGACATCGGATGGCTCTACATCCGCATGCTGGAGACAGTCGGCCTGGCAAAGGTGCTGCGCGTCGCGCCCAAGGCGACGGTGGCCGAGCCCAAGGGCACGGTGGACGCCGAGACGCTGCAGGCCCTGATCGCCAACCGTTACGACATCCTCGCCAGGTACGCGGGCTCGCTGAAGCAGGCGCTGCGCGACGAACTGCAGAAGATGAACACCGACGACCGTGCGCGCTTCGCCCGCCTGAAGCGCTGGCTGCGCAAGGGTGACGTCACGCAATTGCCGGCAGAGGAGCAGCGGTCACTGTCCGAGTTGATGGCGCAGAGCCGCGCGATGAAGACGCTGGTCGAGATGCGCATCGACTTGCTGGCGACCTGGAACAAGTCGTCGGCGTCGCGGGAGCAGATGCTGGCGCACCTGCAGGATTGGGTGGCGCGCGCGGAGGCGAGCGGCATCAGGGCGCTGCAGGACGCCGCGCTGCGTATCCGGAGTTACCGTCAGGCCGCTGCCTGAGCGGATGGCGCACCAGCAAAAAAGCCCGGCAGTGCCGGGCTTTTTTGCTGGTGCGGAAGCTCGAGGCTCTTACTTGAGCTTCGTTTCCTTGTAGGCGACGTGCTTGCGCGCCACCGGATCGAACTTGGAAAACGACAGCTTGTCCGGGGTGGTCTTCTTGTTCTTCGTCGTCGTGTAGAAGTGGCCGGTGCCGGCCGTCGACTCGAGCTTGATCTTCTCGCGGGCGCCTTTTGCCATGGCTAGCTCCTATGTCCTCAGATTTCGCCGCGGGCGCGCAGATCGGCCAGCACGGAGTCGATGCCGTTCTTGTCGATCGTGCGCAGCGCGGCGTTGGTCAGGCGCAGGCGCACCCAACGGTTCTCGCTTTCAACCCAGAAACGGCGGTACTGCAGGTTCGGCAGGAACCGGCGCTTGGTCCTGTTGTTCGCGTGCGAGACGTTGTTGCCGGAGATCGGCCTCTTGCCAGTGACTTGACACACGCGTGCCATGACTAACTCCTTGATTCCGCTCTGAGTGGTGGCGTCGGGGGCGCTTGTTAACGAGGGCCGCAGACCAACGCTGCGGCGCGCCAGACGACGCAAAGCCGTGAATTATAAGCGGAATCGGGTTTGCCCGACAAGCGCGGCGAGCGGGCCCTCCAGATGCGCGCATTGGGGGGCTACACAAGTCCACGCTCGGCAAACGACACGGTGGCGTTGCCGGCGACGATCAAGTGGTCGAGCACCCGCACGTCGACCAGCGCCAGCGACTGCTTGAGGCTGGCGGTCAGCAGTTCATCGGCCCGGCTCGGTTCGGCGACGCCGGACGGATGGTTGTGCGCGAGAATCAGCGCCGCGGCGTTGTGCTTCAGGGCGTGCTTCACGACTTCGCGCGGGTAGACGCTGGTCTGGGTCAGCGTGCCGCGGAACAGTTCCTCGGCCGTCAGCAGCCGGTTCTGCGCATCGAGGTACAAGGCCACGAAGACCTCGTGCTCCAGGTGGCCGAGCCACAGCCGCAGGTACTGCCGCACCTTGTCCGGCGAGTTGAGCAGGGTGTCGCGTCGCACGTCCTCCTTCAGCGCGCGGCGGGCGAGTTCCACGACAGCCTGCAGCAGCGCGTACCGGGCCGGTCCGAGGCCGGGAACCTCGGCGTAGCGATCGGGGGTTGCGCGGAGCAGGGCGTTCAGTCCGCCGAAGTGGGCGAGGGCCGTCCTTCCCACGTCGATCGCGCTGCGGCCCGCGCTGCCGGTTCCCAGGAACACCGCGAGCAGCTCGGCGTCGGACAGCACGCCCGCGCCGTGCGCCAGCAGTCGTTCGCGCGGCCGTTCCCCCTCGGGCCAGTCCTTAATCGCCATCGCGCGTGCGTCGACTAAAATCGCCGTCCATGGTTGCCACCTCCCGCGTCGCCGCCGGTTCCCACGTGACGCTTCACTATCGTATTGCCGTGCGGCTGGATGGCAACGAACACGAAGTAGTGAGTACCTTCGACGCCCGTCCGGCGACCGTGCAGGTGGGTGCAGGGCAGTTCTCGGAAGCCCTCGAACAGCGGTTGATCGGGCTCGACGAAGGGCGGGAAGCGAGTTTCGACCTCGCGGCCGGCGAGGCGTTCGGCCACCGCGCCGCCGACCTGGTGCAGACGCTGACTCGCGCGACGTTCGATGCGAATGCCGACCCCGGTACCGAGTACGTGCCGGGCGATGTGGTCGAGTTCAACGCGCCGGACGGCCTGCAGTTCTCCGGCGTTCTCAAGCAGCATGGCGACGACCGGGTCATCGTCGACTTCAACCACCCGCTTGCCGGACTGCCGGTGCGGTTCACCGTACGCGTGATAGGAGTGCTGTAGGCATGGAAGTGCTGCTGGCCCAACCGCGCGGGTTCTGCGCCGGGGTCGATCGCGCGATCGAGATCGTCGAGCGGGCGCTCGCAATCCACGGCGCGCCCGTCCACGTGCGGCACGAGATCGTGCACAACCGGTATGTCGTCGACGAATTGCGCGCCAAGGGCGCGGTCTTCGTCGACGAACTCGACGAAGTTCCCGCCGGCGGCATCGTCATCTTCTCGGCCCACGGGGTCCCCAAGGCCGTGCAGGCGGATGCGGCGGCGCGCGGGCTGCGTGTGTTCGACGCCACGTGTCCGCTGGTCACCAAGGTCCACATCGAAGTGGCCAAGATGCGAGCGGCCGGACGCGAGATCGTGATGATCGGTCACGAGGGCCATCCGGAAGTCGAGGGTACGATGGGTCAGGCCGAGGGCGGCATGTATCTCGTCGAGACGGTCGGCGATGTCGAGAGACTGCAGGTGCGCGATCCGGACGCGCTCGCCTACGTGACGCAGACGACGCTTTCGCTCGATGACGCAGCCGAGGTGATCGCCGCGCTGAAGCGGCGCTTCCCGACGATTGCCGAGCCGAAGAAGGCCGATATCTGCTACGCCACCCAGAACCGGCAGGATGCCGTCAAGTTCATGGCACCTCAGGTCGATGTGGTGATCGTGGTGGGTAGCGTGAACAGTTCGAACTCCAACCGGCTGCGCGAGGTGGCGGAGCGATTCGGCGTGCCGGCGCATCTGGTGGATGGCGCGGACAACATCGATCCGTCCTGGGTGCAGGGCCGGCAGCGGATCGGCGTGACGGCCGGCGCGTCGGCGCCCGAGGTGCTGGTCGACGCCGTCGTGAGCCGGCTGCGCGCACTCGGTGCGGGCAGCGTCCGTCCGTTGACCGGCGTGCAGGAAAGCGTGGTGTTTCCGTTGCCCAAGGGACTCGGCAAGGTGGCGGCGTGATCGCATCCCCGGTGCGAGGCCTGCGGTGGCTGGTCTTCGGGCTGGCCGTTTTGGCCGGCTCGGCCGGCGCCCAGGTGGTGGTCGAAGGCGCGCGCTACGAGTCGAACATCGAGCTGGGTGGCCAACCGCTCCTGCTCAACGGGGTCGGCGTGCGCAAGCGCCTGGTGTTCGACATCTATGTCGGCGGCCTGTACGTCTCCAAGCGGGCCGCCCGCACCGAGGAACTGGTGAGCCAGCCCGGGCCGAAGCGGGTGGCGCTGCGGTTCCTGCGGGACGTCGAGGGCGAACTGTTCGTGAACTCGCTGCACGTTGGGCTCAAGGCGAATCACACCGACGCCGAACTGGCCCGCTGGCAGAAGCAGGTCGACACGCTGACGACGACGATCAAGACGATCGCGCTGGCCCGTCGCGGCGACACCGTCTACTTCGACTACACGCCGCAGGACGGCACCCGGGTCAGCGTCAACGGTGTCACCCGCGGGCCGTTGATTCCCGGAGACGACTTCTACGCGGCAGTGCTGCGTGTCTGGCTGGGCGAGACGCCGGCCGACGCGGGGCTGAAGAAGGGCATGCTCGGCGGTTGACGCCGTCGGTTCAAGTGCAGGCGGAAGCACCAAAACAGGAGACGCAAATGACAAGGTGGCTGACTTCGATCGTGTTGGCAACGGGACTGCTGGCGATCGGCCAGGCGCAGGCCCAGCAGGCGGTGGAGATGGAGGGGCAGAAGTTCGAGCCGACGGCTGCCGTGGGCGGGCAGGACCTGAGCCTGAACGGAGTCGGGCTGCGCAAGCGGGCGATCTTCAAGGTCTACGTCGCCGGCCTCTATGCGGGGCAGAAAAGCACGAACGCCGCCGCGATCGTCAACGACAAGGGCCCGCGCCGTGTGTCGCTGCGCATGCTGCGCGACGTCGAGGCACAGAGCTTCATCGACTCGTTCAACGAGGGATTGAAGAACAACACGCCGGAAGCGCAACTCAACGCGATGAAGCCCCAGGTCGACGCGCTGGTGGCCACCCTGAAGTCCATCGGCGAAGCGAAGAAGGGCGACGTCATCAACTTCGACTTCACCCCGGACGGCGGCACGCGCATCACGCTCAACGGCCAGGCCAAGGGCAACCCGATCCCCGGGGCCGATTTCTTCGCCGCCGTGCTGCGCATCTGGCTGGGTGACAAGCCGGCCGACGAGACGCTGAAGAAGGGCATGCTCGGCGCGTGACGCGCGGCAGCGCCCGGGGCAGGTAGTGGTCGCGGACTTCGACGCGGTGCTGTTACTGCCCTGTGCGGCGGTCGGCATTCGCGTGAGTGGAGCCGCGATCGAGGAGATCGTCTTTCTGCCTCTCGAGACCCCGGGCCGCCCGCCGTCGAACGACACCGCGGCTCGGGCTTGCGACCAGATCCGGGCGTACGCCGACGATCCGGCGCGCCCGATCGAACTGCCGCTCGCGGTCGAGGGCAGCGAGTTCCAGCGGCGTGTCTGGGCCGCCATCGCGCGGATTCCGCCAGGCGCCACCCGGACCTACGGTGATCTGGCCGTAGAACTCGGCAGCACGGCGCGCGCGGTCGGGCAGGCGTGCGGCGACAACCGGTTGCCACTTGCGATTCCGTGCCATCGCATCGTGGCGGCCCGTGGCATCGGCGGCTTCGCGCATCGCACCGACCGCACGATGCTGGACGTGAAGCGCTGGCTGCTGGCGCACGAGAGCCGGCCGGTGTTTGCGCTGACGTCGTGACCGCGCCGCGCGGCCGGTCGGGCAGGACGAAGAGGGCAGCGAGACCAATGCCCGCGCCGCCGTCGGCGGATCCGCTGATCGATCGTTTCATCGACGCGGTGTGGCTGGAGGACGGGCTCGCGCGCAATACCCTCGTGGCCTACCGGCGCGACCTCGACGCCCTCGGGGCCTGGCTCGGCGAACGTGGATCCTCGATCGCCCTGGGAGGTGAGCCGGAACTGGCGGCGTACTTCGCCGCGGAGCACGAGAGCACCCGGGCCACCACGGCCAACCGGCGCCTGGCGGTGCTGCGCCGCTTCTACCGCTGGGCCGTTCGCGAAGGGATCGTGGCGCTCGATCCGACACTGCGACTGAAGGGCGCGAAGGTTCCGCCTCGCTTCCCGAAGACGTTGACCGAGGCGCAGGTCGAGGCGCTGCTGGCAGCGCCCGACGTCGACACGCCGCTCGGGCTGCGCGATCGCGCCATGCTCGAACTCCTCTATGCGACCGGCCTGCGTGTGTCCGAACTGGTCGCGTTGACGATGCTGAACCTCTCATTGCAGGAAGGTCTCGTGCGCGTGATCGGCAAGGGGTCGAAGGAGCGCATCGTTCCCCTCGGTGAGGAAGCGCGCCGCTGGATCGAGCGCTACCTGAAGGAGGGCCGGCCGGCCCTCCTCGCCGGCCGCGTTGCCGATGCGACCTTCGTGACGCAGCGCGCCGCCGGCATGACGCGGCAGATGTTCTGGGTCCTGATCAAGCGCCATGCGTCACGGGCCTGCATCGAAGCGCCGCTGAGCCCGCACGGGCTGCGCCACGCGTTCGCGACGCACCTGCTGAACCATGGGGCCGACCTGAGGGTGGTGCAGCTCCTGCTCGGCCATGCAGACATCTCGACGACGCAGATCTACACCCATGTGGCGCGCGCGCGCCTGAAGTCGTTGCACGCGCAGCATCACCCGCGCGGCTAAACTCGCGCGCCATGTCGAAGTCCAGGCACGTCTCCGAGACACCCGCGACGCAGCTGCTGCGCGAGAACGGCATCCGGTTCACCGAGCACGTGTACGAGTACGTCGAGCACGGCGGCACCGCGGTGTCCGCGCAGTCGCTCGGCGTGGACGAGCACAGCGTCGTGAAGACGCTCGTGATGGAGGACGAGAAGGCCGCCCCGCTGGTCGTTCTGATGCACGGCGACTGCACGGTCTCGACGAAGAACCTTGCGCGGCAGATCGGCCGCAAGAAGGTCGAGCCCTGCGCGCCGGACGTGGCCCAGCGGCACTCGGGCTACCTGGTCGGCGGGACATCGCCATTCGGGACGCGCAAGCGGATGCCGGTGTTCGTCGAGCGAACGATCCTCGATCTGCCGCAGATCTACATCAACGGCGGCCGCCGCGGTTACCTTGTCGGAATCGCGCCATCCGTTCTTTCGGCGCTCGTGCAGGCAACAGCGGTCGACTGCGCACTGAAGGAGTAGAACCCATGGAGTTCCTCGCATCCGCCCTCGCCGCGCTCCTTGCGTACCTGGTCGGCTCACTTTCGTTCGCCGTCGTGGTCAGCCGCGTCATGGGCCTGGCCGACCCGCGCACGTACGGCTCGAAGAATCCCGGCGCGACCAACGTGCTGCGTACTGGCAACAAGGCCGCGGCAATCCTGACGCTCCTCGGCGACGCGGCCAAGGGCTGGTTCGCCGTCTGGCTGGCCGTTCGCTTCGGACCGAAGTTCGGGATCGGGGACCTCGGCGTGGCGGCGGTGGCCGTCGCGGTGTTCCTCGGACACCTGTTCCCGGTGTTCTTCGGGTTCAAGGGCGGCAAGGGTGTGGCGACCGCGGCCGGCGTCATCCTCGCGCTCAACCCGTGGCTCGCGCTCGCGACCGGGGTTACCTGGGTGATCATCGCAGGCTTCTTCCGCTATGCCTCGCTGGCATCGATCGTCGCAGCGGTGTTCGCCGCCTTCTACTCGGCGTTCGGCTGGGGGTTCGACGAACGCTTCCTGGCGATCGTCGCAATTGCGGGCCTGATCGTGTACCGGCATCGCTCCAACATCTCGAACCTGCTGGCGGGCAAGGAGCGGCGGATCGGGCAGAAGGCGCCGGACACGGCGCACGCCCGGCACTGACGTCAGGTCGTCGCTTCGGAAAGCGGCCAGCGCGGCCGCACCGAGAACGACATCGAGCGCGCGAGCGCCCCTGGATCGACGCGGCGCAGCTTGGCGAGACCGGCCAGCGCGATCATCGCGCCGTTGTCGGTGCAGAGGTTCAGCGGTGGAAAGTAGACGGTGGCGCCGCGGGCCGCGGTTTCCCGCTCGAGGCGTTCGCGCAATTGCCGGTTCGCGCCGACGCCGCCGGCGACCACCAGGGCATCCAGTCCCGTCTGCTCGAGCGCGCGCAGCGCTTTCGCCGTCAACACGTCGACGATCGCGTCGACGAACCCGCGCGCGATGTCAGCGCGCGCCTGCTCGCAGACGTTCGAACCCCCTTGCCGCTTCACTTCGGTCAGCACGGCGGTCTTCAGGCCGCTGAAACTGAAGGCGAGGTCGTTGGTGTGGAGCATCGGCCGGGGCAACCTGACCGCGTCCGGCGTGCCGAAGTCGGCCGCCCGGGAAACGGCCGGACCGCCTGGATAGCCGAGTCCGAGCAACTGCGCAGTCTTGTCGAATGCCTCGCCGGCGGCGTCGTCCAGCGTCTCTCCGAGCAACTCGTACTGCCCCCAGCCTCGGACGGCGAGCAACTGCGTATGCCCTCCGGACACCAGGAGCGCCACGAACGGGAAGGGTGGGACAGGATTCGCCAGCAGGGGCGAGAGCAGGTGGCCCTCCATGTGGTGCACGTCCAGCACCGGCTTGCCCAGGGCGTAGCCCAGCGCGTGGCCGATGCTCGCGCCCACCAGTAGCGCGCCGGCCAGGCCGGGGCCGGTCGTGACGGCGATCGCATCGACGTCGCCGAGGGCTCGTCCGGCGTCTGCCAGGACCGAGTCCAGCAGCGGCAGGACGCGCCGGATATGGTCCCGCGAGGCGAGTTCCGGCACCACTCCTCCGTAGGCCATATGCATGTCGACCTGGGAGTGCAGGGCGTGGGCCAGCAGGCCGGCCTCGCTGTCGAGCAGGGCGAGGCCGGTCTCGTCGCAGGAGGTCTCGATGCCCAGGATCAGCATCCGTCGAGTTTACGGGAGCGTCCCGGCCCGGCCCCGGGGCCATTCGGCGCCTAAATCCTTGACTTGTCTCGCCAATTGGCTTCGGGCTAGAATTGCGGGCTCGACAGCTCCGTGCCGGCGCTCAATTTCAGGATCCAGATGCCTACCATCCGACTCAAGGAAAACGAACCCTTCGAAGTGGCCCTGCGCCGCTTCAAGCGCACCATCGAAAAAAGCGGTCTGCTGACCGAATTGCGTGCGCGCGAGTTCTACGAAAAGCCGACAGCCGAGCGCAAGCGCAAGAAATCCGCTGCGATCAAGCGCCACTTCAAGCGCCTCCGCAGCCAGATGCTGCCGAAGAAGATGTACTAGCAGAGCAGGGGTACCGGCACACGAAGCGCGCCTACGGGCGCGCTTTCGCATTGTGAGCAACATCCTGAGGGGGTTCACGTGAGCCTGAGAGACCGGATCACCGAGGACATGAAGGCGGCAATGCGAGCCAGGGACGCCGCGCGCCTGTCCGCCATACGCATGCTGCAGGCAGCGATCAAGCAGAAGGAAGTCGACGAGCGCATCGTTGCCGACGACGCGGCGGCGCTCGGCATCGTCGAGAAGCTGATCAAGCAGCGCAAGGACTCGATCGAGCAGTTCGCCAAGGCGGGCCGCACGGACCTCGTCGAGAAGGAAACGGCGGAACTCGAACTGCTGTCCGGCTACCTGCCGGAACAGATGTCGGAGGCCGAGCTCGGTGCGGCAATCGACGCGGCCATCGCCGAGTCCGGGGCCGCGGGCCCCCAGGCCATGGGCAAGGTCATGGCGGTCCTGAAGCCGCGTATCGCCGGTCGGGCCGACATGGGCAAAGCCTCTGCGCTGGTGAAGCAGCGACTGGCGTGACGCTGCCCGGACAGCGGCCCGTTCGTCGTGGAGTGGCCCAGAGGGGGCCTGCTGTCGACTGAGTTGACCGGGGTGCGCGTGCATCGGCAAGGCTGGTGCGTACACTTTCGTCGACCACCATGATTCCCCAGGGCTTCATCCAGGATCTGCTTGCCCGCGTCGACATCGCCGATGTCGTCGGACGCTACGTCCAGCTGAAGAAGGCCGGGCAGAACCTGCTCGGGCTCTGTCCCTTCCACGGCGAGAAGACGCCATCGTTCACGGTCAGCCCGTCGAAGCAGTTCTTCCACTGTTTTGGATGTGGCGCGCACGGCAGCGCAATTGGCTTCCTGATGGAGCACCGCGGCCTCGGTTACGTGGACGCCATCCGCGAACTCGCGCAGGTGGCGGGCATGCAGGTGCCTGAGGAGCCCTCGCGCGCCGGCGAGGCGCAATCGAGGACGCGTGCGCTCACCGAAGTGTTGTCGCAGGCGGCGGAGTTCTACCGCAAGCAGCTGAAGACCAGCGAAACCGCGGTCGAGTACCTGAAGGGCCGCGGCCTGACCGGACAGACCGCCGCGCGCTTCGCGCTCGGCTTCGCGCCGGACGCGTGGCAGCCGCTGCGCGCCGCCTTCGAAGACTACGATGACCCGCGTCTTGCGGAAGCGGGCCTCGTCATCTCCGACGAGGGCAAGCGGTACGACCGGTTCCGTGGCCGGATCATGTTCCCGATTCGCAATCCGCGCGGCCAGGTCATCGGCTTCGGCGCGCGGATCATGGGCGCGGGTGAGCCGAAGTACCTGAACTCGCCGGAGACGCCGGTCTTTCACAAGGGACAGGAACTTTACGGCTTGCACGAGGGGCGCGACGCCATCCGGCAGACGGGCCGCGCCATCGTCGTCGAGGGTTACATGGACGTGATCCAACTCGCGCAGGCGGGTTTCGGCGAGTCCGTGGCGGCGCTTGGCACGGCGATCACCGGGGCGCACGTGAGCGCGCTGCTGCGGATCACCGACCATGTCGTCTTCGCCTTCGACGGCGATGCGGCCGGTCGCAAGGCGGCGCGGCGCGCGCTCGAGGCCACACTGCCTGTCATCGCCGATACCAAGCGCGCGAGCTTCCTGCTGTTGCCCGAGGGCGAAGACCCGGACAGCTTGATCAAGGCGCATGGCAAGCAGGGCTTCGAGGGCGAGCTTGAGCACGCGCTGCCGCTGTCCCAGTTCTTCGTCCGCGCGCTGGCGGGCGGGAGCTCGCTTGGCACCGCGGAGGATCGCGCCGCGCTGGTGGCGGCCGCGAAGCCGCTGCTTCTCTCGATGGCGCCCGGCGCGATGCGAGCCCAGTTGCTGAGGGAACTGGCCGATGCAGCGCGCCTGCCCGCCGATGAAGTCGCATCGATGTTCGGCCTGCGGCGCGCCGCACCGAGCCGCCCGGGGCCGATGGCACGGCGCACGCGGCACATGGATGTCGACGATCTCAAGCGCCGCGTGCTTCAGCAACTGCTGGTGCATCCGCAACTCGCCGCTGAGTTCCTCGACATGGTGACTGAGGAGCACGGTGCCGGCGAAGACCCGGCCGACCACGAGATCCTCGAGGTGGCGAACGCGTCGGTCGGGCAAAGCCCGGGCGCGGCAAGCGCACTGAGCCATGGTGCCTTGATGGAACTGCTTGCCGGGAGCGAGCACGCGAACGCGTATCGAGCGCTGGCTGCGCAGGAAATGGAGCTGGAGACCGATGTCGAGACGGCCCGGCAGATCCTCGCCGAGGCGTTCGGGAAGATGCGCCTGCGCCGGCTCGAGCGGGTGCGCTCGGAGCGCCTGAACGTCTACCAGCAGGACCTCTCGCCGGAGGCGCTCGAGGCCTATCGCCTCGCGGACCAGGCGTATCTGCGCGCGCGGTCGGAGGCACCGGTGAATCCCCACCGATGAGTCTGGCGGGTTCGGGAACTTTCCCCGCGCCGGATTGCCCACATCTGCTACACTATTGAATTTTCAGCGGTTTCGTTCCTGCCGTCGCATGCAATTGAGCGCGGCAAGCGACACGAAGCGCTGGCGCCCAGGAGATCGCGTGAAGATCGGTGGCGCGTAGTGGTAGTTCATCGTGACAGCGCAAGCCAATGAGGCGCGATCGATTGATTCGACGCCTGTTCGACGCGGGATAGCCGTCCCGCACGCGCACTGCGATGCATTCTCGACTTGCCGCCGGAGTGGGCTCGCCCGAGCGCGTACCCGGTGCCGTTGAGAAGACGCAATTGAACCCAATGATGTCCTTGCAGGATTCGACTCGCGCCCCCCGGGCGCAGCGGTCGCTGCATGACCGAGCAGCAGTGTGACTGGAGTCGCGCACGCGCAGCGCGTCCCGAACAGGATGAAACGATGGTGACGAAGAAGACAACGGTGGTGAAGGCGAAGGGCTCGACAAGCACTGCTGGCAAGGCCGCGAAGAATCCGCCGCGCAAGGTCGAGGCGAAGGCCGCGCCGTCGAAGGCGCCGCCTGCCAAGGCGCCGGCCGCGAAGGCTCCGCTCAAGGGCAACGGCAAGGCCGCACCGGTGGAGGCGAAGACGAGCCCCGCGAAGGCCGCCGTTCCCCCGGCTCCGCCCGCGCCGCGCGGCCGTCCCGGCCGCAAGCCGAAGCAGACTGAAGAGCAACTGCTGGGCGGCGATGCTGCCGTGCCGGAGGCCGGTGACGATGCCGCCGACCCGAGCGTGCAGATCGTCGAGAAAATGAGCGCGACGAAACTGCGCGCCAAGGATCGCCGCGCCAAGGAAAAGGCCCTGAAGGAAGCGCTCGAGCGCAGCTACCACGGCACCGAGGAAGACCTCGAGGCCCGCCGCAACAAGCTGAAGGCGCTGATCAAGCTCGGCAAGGAGCGCGGCTTCCTGACGTACGCCGAGATCAACGATCACCTGCCCGACAACCTGGTCGACGCCGAGGCGATCGACTCGATCATCAGCACGTTCGGCGACATGGGCATCCAGGTCTTCGACCAGGCCCCGGACGCCGAGACGCTGCTGATGAACGAGAACGTCCCGGCCGCGGCCAACGACGACGACGTCGAGGAAGAGGCGGAGGCGGCGCTGACTACGGTGGATGCCGAGTTCGGCCGCACGACCGACCCGGTGCGCATGTACATGCGCGAGATGGGCTCGGTCGAACTGCTGACGCGCGAGGGCGAGATCGAGATCGCGAAGCGCATCGAGGACGGCCTGAAGCACATGGTGATGGCGGTTTCCGCCTGCCCGACCACGATTGCCGAGATCCTGGCGCACGGCGAGCGGATCCGCGCGACCGAGATCCCGATCGACGAGGTGGTCGACGGCCTGATGGACCCGACCGCGGAGGACTTCCCGACCGCCGGCGGCGACGACGAGGACGAGGAAGGCGAAGAGACGACCGACATCGGTGCGTCGGGCATGACGGCCGCGCAACTCGACGAGCTGAAGGTCCGCGCGCTCGACAAGTTCGACCGCGTCGCGAAGCTGTTCGAGAAGATGCGGGTCTCGTTCGAGAAGGAAGGCTACAAGTCGCCCGGTTACCTGAAGTCGCAGCAGAAGATCCTCGACGAGCTGATGAGCCTGCGCTTCACGGCCAAGATGGTCGAGCGGCTGTCGGACACGCTGCGCCGCCAGGTCGACGAGGTGCGCTCCATTGAAAAGCAGATCTACGAGATCGCCGTGAACAAGTGCGGCATGCCGCGTACGCACTTCCTGAAGACATTCCCGGGCCACGAAACCAACACCCGCTGGGCCGCACGCGAGGCGGACTCCGGCCAGCCGTACTCCGAGGTGCTGCGCCGTAACCTGCCGGCGATCCAGGAACTGCAGGGCAAGCTGTCCGACCTGCAGAAACGCGTGGTGCTTCCGCTGAAGGACCTGCGCGAGGTCTACAAGCAGATGGCCACCGGCGAGGCGAAAGCCCGCAAGGCCAAGCGTGAGATGACCGAGGCCAACCTGCGCCTCGTGATTTCCATCGCGAAGAAATACACCAACCGCGGCCTGCAGTTCCTCGACCTGATCCAGGAAGGCAACATTGGCCTGATGAAGGCGGTCGACAAGTTCGAATACCGCCGCGGCTACAAGTTTTCGACGTACGCCACTTGGTGGATCCGCCAGGCCATCACGCGCTCGATCGCCGACCAGGCGCGCACCATCCGCATTCCGGTGCACATGATCGAGACGATCAACAAGATGAACCGGATCAGCCGCCAGATCCTGCAGGAGACCGGCCAGGAACCGGATCCGGCCACTCTCGCCGTGAAGATGGAAATGCCGGAAGACAAGATCCGGAAGATCCTGAAGATCGCCAAGGAGCCGATCTCCATGGAGACACCGATCGGCGACGACGACGATTCGCACCTGGGCGACTTCATCGAGGACACCTCGACCGTCGCGCCGGTCGACGCCGCCCAGTACAACAGCCTGTCCGGCGTGACGAAGGACGTGCTCGACTCGCTGACGCCGCGCGAAGCCAAGGTGCTGCGCATGCGCTTCGGCATCGAGATGTCGACCGACCACACGCTGGAGGAGGTCGGCAAGCAGTTCGACGTCACGCGCGAGCGCATTCGCCAGATCGAGGCGAAGGCGCTGCGCAAGCTGCGTCACCCGAGCCGCTCCGACAAGCTGAAGAGCTTCCTGGAGTAATGTCTTGAACCACAGTGGGCCTCTAGCTCATGCCTGGTTAGAGCAACGGACTCATAATCCGTCGGTGCCGGGTTCGACTCCCGGGGGGCCCACCACCCCCCTTCGAATATCGGCGCCCGTCGCCACTTTTCTGGCCGTAGCCCGGCCACTTTGATGTCCGACCCAAAAGACTTCACGCACTTCGGCCTCGACCCGCAGCTGCTCGCTGCGATCACCGAGATGGGTTACACAACGCCTACGCCGATCCAGGCGAAGGCGATACCGGTGGTGCTGCGCGGCGGCGACGTGATGGGCGCGGCCCAGACCGGCACCGGCAAGACGGCGGGCTTCGGCCTGCCGATGCTGCAGCGGCTGATGGCGCACGCTAATGCGAGCATGTCGCCGGCGCGTCACCCGGTCCGCGGACTCATCCTCGAGCCCACCCGCGAACTGGCCGACCAGACCGCGGAGAACATGAAGAAGTACGCGTCGAAGTCGCCGCTGCGCGTCGCGGTCGTCTACGGCGGCGTCGACATGAAGCCGGATCGCCACGCCGGGACGGCTGCTCGATCACATCGAGCAGAAGAACACCAGCCTGTCGCAGGTGCAGATCGTCGTGCTCGACGAGGCGGACCGCATGCTCGACATGGGTTTCCTTCCCGACATTTCGCGCATCCTGAACCTGCTGCCCAAGGAACGGCAGAGCCTGATGTTCTCGGCCACGTTCTCCGAGGAGATCAAGAAACTTGCCGCGAACTTCCTGCGTGATCCGCAGTTGATCGAGACGGCGCGCCGCAACGCGACGGCGGAGAACGTGAAGCAGGAGGTCTACAAGCTGCACGAATCGGAGAAGACGGACGCGCTGCTCGAGATCCTTCGCACGCGCGGGCCCGATGGTGGCCGCCTGACCCAGGTGCTGGTCTTCGTCAATGCCAAGATCGAATGCCGCCGCCTCGCGCGGCAACTGCAGAAGGCGGGCGTCAACGCGGACGCGATCCACGGCGACAAGACGCAGGATGAGCGCATGAAGGCGCTCGAGGGCTTCAAGAACGGGACGATCGAAGTGCTCGTGGCCACCGACGTGGCGGCACGTGGACTCGACATCGTCGAACTGCCGGTCGTCATCAACTACGACGTGCCGTTCCAGTCCGAGGACTACGTGCATCGCATCGGCCGCACTGGGCGTGCGGGCGCGAGCGGCCTGACCATCATGCTGATGACCGGATCCGACGAGCGGGCCGTGGCGGGCATCGAGCGATTGACGAAGCAGCAGTTCGAGGTCCGCACGCTGGCCGGAGTCGAGCGGCCGCGGCAACGCCCGGAGCGCGACCGCGGCGAGGGCCGGGACCGGGGCGAGACGCGTGATCGCGGCCAGGGACGCGGCGATCGCGGCGATCGCAGCACGCGCAGCAGCGCACCGACCCGGCAGGCACCCAGGCCGCCCGTGGACGACTTCTTCTCGAAGCCGTATCAGCCGGGTTCCACCGACGCAGCCACCGGTGAAGAGGCGAAAGCGGCGGAGTCCGAGCCCGTCGATGCTGCGCGTCGCCCGGCAGGCCGGGTGTCCGCGCTGTTGGGCGGCAGGAAGAAGTAGCGGCTAGTAGCGGCCATCCGCGCGACTCCCGCGGCAGGAATGCAAAGGGCCCCGAGGGGCCCTTTGTCGTTCTGAAGGCTGCCGCTTGCCTTCAGCCTTGCTTGCTAACTGATCGCGCGGCCTGAGCCTTCATCCGCGATCACCCAAGATCGAAGCGATCCAGGTTCATCACCTTGTTCCAGGCCGCCACGAAATCGCTCACGAACTTCTGCTTGTTGTCGTCGCTGGCATAGACCTCCGCCAAGGCCCTGAGCTCGGAGTTCGATCCGAACACGAGATCGACCCGGGTGCCGGTCCACCTGACTTGCCCCGAGGCGCGGTCGCGCCCTTCGTACACTCCGTCGGCCGAGGAAGGCCGCCACTCGGTGCTCACGTCGAGCAGGTTGACGAAGAAGTCGTTCGTCAGCGTTCCGGGCGCGCCGGTGAGGATGCCGTGCCTGGATTGCCCGGTGTTCGCATTCAGGGCACGCAGGCCGCCGACCAGCACCGTCATCTCCGGCGCGGTCAGGGTCAGCAGCTGGGCGCGATCCAGCAACAGTTCCTCGGCGGGAGTCTTGACGCCAGCGCGAAGGTAATTGCGGAAACCGTCGGCGATGGGCTCAAGCACCGCGAACGACTCCGCATCGGTCTGCTCCTGTGTGGCGTCCGTGCGCCCGGGCGCGAAGGGCACCTTGACCGCGTGGCCCGCCTTCCTGGCCGCCTCCTCGACGGCAGCGCACCCAGCCAGCACGATGGTGTCAGCGAGAGAAATCCTCTTGTTGCCGGACTGCGCGCCGTTGAACTCCTTCCGGACTGCTTCGAGCCTGTGCAGAACCTTGGCCAGTTCAGCCGGCTGGTTCGCGTCCCAGTCCTTCTGCGGAGCCAGGCGGATGCGCGCGCCGTTGGCGCCGCCGCGCATGTCCGAGCCACGGAACGTCGCGGCCGATGCCCAGGCCGTGGTGACGAGTTGGGAGATCGACAAGCCCGAGGCAAGCACGCTGGCCTTCAGCGCGGCGATGTCCTGCTCGCTGACCAGGTCGTGGTCCACGGCCGGAACGGGGTCTTGCCAGATCAGGGCTTCAGCCGGCACTTCGGAGCCGAGGTAGCGGGCGCGCGGGCCCATGTCGCGGTGGGTCAGTTTGAACCAGGCGCGGGCGAAAGCGTCGGCGAACTCCTGTGGGTTCTTGTGGAACCGGCGCGAGATCTTCTCGTAGGCCGGGTCGAAGCGCAGCGACAGGTCTGCCGTCGTCATCATCGGAGGGTGCTGCTTCGACGGGTCGTGCGCGTCCGGGATCATGTGCTCCGGCCTGCAGTTCTTCGCGACCCACTGGTGGGCGCCGGCCGGGCTCTTGGTCAGTTCCCACTCGTAGCCGAAGAGCATGTCGAAGTAGCCCATGTCCCACTTCGTCGGGTTCGGCTTCCAGGCGCCTTCGATGCCGCTGGTCGTGGTGTGCACGCCCTTGCCGGTGCCGAAGGCGTTCTTCCAGCC
>JBFZCF010000003.1:0-32464 GCA_041308065.1 Burkholderiales bacterium | reverse complement strand
TTCGCGCCGGCCGACTCGATCACGTCGGGGTAGATCGTGCCCTGCGCGAGCCACTTCGCGTTCGGCAGCTTCGCCGCTTCCTCCTGGAACACGTGGACGAACTCGCGGCCGATGATCTTGCGCTTCTCCTCCGGGTCGGCCACGCCCGCGAGCGCATCCATGAAGCGACCGGTCGCGTCGATCGCGATCAGCTTCATGCCCATGTGCTTGTCGAACGTCTCGATCACCTGCCGGCCTTCGTCGAGCCGCAGCAGGCCGGTGTCGACGAACACGCAGGTGAGCTGCGTGCCGATCGCGCGATGAATCAATGCAGCGGCGACCGAGGAATCGACCCCGCCCGACAGGCCCAGGATCACTTCCTCGTTGCCGACCTGAGCCCGGATCTTCTCGACTGCCTCGGCGGCGTAGTCTCCCATCACCCAGTCGGCCTTGCAGCCGCAGATCTCCAGCACGAACCGGTTGAGGATCGCCTGGCCCTGCAGCGTGTGCGTCACTTCCGGGTGGAACTGCACCGCGTAGAACCGGCGGGCCTCGTCGGCCATGCCGGCGACCGGGCAACTCCCGGTCGACGCCATCAGCTTGAAGCCGGGCGGCATCTCGACCACCTTGTCGCCGTGGCTCATCCAGACCTTCAGCAGCCCGTAGCCCTCGGGGCTGCGCTCGTCCTCGATGCCGGCGAGCAGCCGCGTGTGGCCACGCGCCCGCACTTCCGCGTAACCGAACTCGCGCGTGTGCCCGCCCTCGACGCGGCCGCCGAGCTGCTGCGCCATCGTCTGCATGCCGTAGCAGATGCCGAGCACCGGAACGCCGAGCTCGAACACCGCTTGCGGCGCCCGGTCGGTTGCTTCCTCGTACGCCGACATGTGACTGCCGGACAGGATCACGCCCCGCGGCGCGAACTCGCGGACGAAGGCGTCGCCCACATCCGCCGGGTGGATCTCGCAATACACGCTGGCTTCGCGCACGCGGCGCGCTATCAGCTGGGTGACCTGCGAGCCGAAGTCGAGGATCAGGATCTTGTCGTGGTTCATCGCGTCGCGCGCCGGCGGCGCCGGCGTCCCGAAAAAACAAGGCCCGCCGCACGATGGCTGGCGGGCCAGGAAGAAGTCTTCACGGCGACCCTCAGGTCTCGAGCCGGTAGTTCGGCGCCTCTTTGGTGATACGCACGTCGTGCACATGCGACTCGCGCATGCCGGCCGCCGTGATCTCGACGAACTGCGCCTTCGTGCGCATCTCGTCGATCGAGCCGCACCCGCAGTAGCCCATGCTCGAGCGCAGGCCGCCCACCAGCTGGTAGATGATCGCCAGCACGCTGCCCTTGTAAGGCACCATGCCCTCGATGCCTTCCGGCACGAACTTGTCGACGTTGGAATCGTTGTCCTGGAAGTAGCGCTCGGCCGAGCCTTCGGTCATCGCGCCGAGGCTGCCCATGCCGCGGTAGCTCTTGTACGAGCGGCCCTGGTACAGGATCACCTCGCCCGGGGCCTCTTCGGTGCCGGCGAACATGCCGCCCATCATCACGGCGTACGCTCCGGCGGCAAGCGCCTTCGAGACGTCGCCCGAGTAGCGGATGCCGCCATCGGCGATCAGCGGAACGCCGGTGCCGGCGAGCGCCCGCGCGACGTTGGCCACCGCGGTGATCTGCGGCACGCCGACCCCCGCGACGATCCGCGTCGTGCAGATCGAGCCGGGCCCGATGCCGACCTTGACGCCGTCGGCGCCCGCCTCGAGCAGCGCCCTCGCCGCTTCCTCGGTCGCCACGTTGCCGCCGACCACGTCGACGTCCGGGAAGTTCTTCTTGACCCACTTGACGCGATCGAGCACGCCCTGGTGGTGGCCATGGGCGGTGTCGACGACCAGGAGGTCGACGCCCGCCTTGACCATGCGCTCGGCGCGTTCGTCGGAGTCGGGACCGGTGCTGATCGCACCGCCGACGCGCAGCTTGCCAAGCTCGTCCTTCGCCGCGAGCGGGTGCTCGGTGGCCTTGGTGATGTCCTTGACGGTGATCAGGCCGCGCAGCTCGTCGTTGCCGTCGATCACCAGCACCCGCTCCAGCCGGTGCTTGTGCATCAGCTCTTTGGCCTCTTCGAGGCTGGCGCCCTCGCGCACGGTGACGAGCCGCTCGCGCGGCGTCATGATTTCGCGGATCGGCGCCTCGTAGCGCGTCTCGAAGCGCAGGTCGCGGTTCGTGACGATGCCGACGACGCGCTTGCCTTCGACGACCGGCAGGCCGGAGATCTTGTTCGCCCGCTGCAGGTCGATCGCGTCGCGGACGGTCATGTCCTGCGTGATCGTGATCGGATCGCGCAGCACGCCGGCCTCGTGGCGCTTGACCTTCAGCACCTCGGCGGCCTGCTTCGCGGGCGGCATGTTCTTGTGCACGATGCCGATGCCGCCTTCCTGAGCGAGGGCGATCGCCAGGCTCGCCTCGGTGACGGTATCCATCGCCGCCGACACGAGCGGGATGTTCAGTGCGATGTTCCGGGAGACTTTGGTCGTGAGCTGCGCGTCGCGAGGCAGAACCGCCGAATAGGCGGGGACGAGCAGCACGTCATCGAAGGTCAGCGCCTTCTGAACCAACCGCATAGTTGTCCTCATGACGCAAAAGCGGAGTATACGGGATCGACCCGACTCGAAATTGGCCGCCAAGTGCCGCGCTCTTCCGACGAATGACGCCTTGCCGCGCCGCGGGCCGCCGTCGGACAATGGCCGCTCACGGAGACCTCGCCATGACTCGTCGATCCCTTTCCCTCGCCGCGCTTGCCGTGGCTCTCGTCGCCGGCACGTTCGCCGCCGGCGCCTCGGCGCAATGGGCCTGGAAGGACGACAACGGCCGCCTCGTGTACTCGAACATCCCGCCGCCGCCGAGCATCAAGGCCTCGCAGATCGTCCGCCAGCCGGGCCCGTCCTCCCAGTCCGCCCGCGCCACCGCCCCGGCCGAAGGCGAAGCCGAGAAGCCGGAGACCGCGCCCGCCGCCGCGAACGCCCCCAAGACCTACGCCGAACGCGATGCCGAATTCCGCAAGCGGCAGCAGGAGCGCGCCGACAGCGAGCGCAAGGCGCAGGAAGAGCAGCAGAAGTCCGCGCAGAAGGCCGCCGAGTGCGAACGGTCACGCGGGTACCTCCGAGCCCTCGAAGACGGAGTGCGCATCACGCGCACGGATCCCGCCGGCAACCGGGCCTACCTCGACGACGCCCAGCGCGCCGCCGAGATGGATCGCATGCGCAAGGCGATCCGTGACCTCTGCAGCTAGTCAGCGCCGTCCCGAGCGGCGGCGCCTGACTTCGGCGCGCACCCGCCGCGCTTCCTTCGGATCCACCGTCAGCGGTCGATAGAGCTCAACCCGGTCGCCGTCCTCCAGGCGCTGCGCCAGGGCGCAGGCCCGGCCCCAGATGCCGACGTCGGGCGCGGCCGCCGCTATTTCCGGCCGCCGGTCGAGCACGCCGGACGCGCGGATCGCGTCGGCCACCGTCGCCCCGGCGGGCAATGTCACCTCGGTGAGGTCCTCCCAACCCGGCGCGCAGCAGACGACCGTGACGCGAACCTCAGGCGGGGCCATACAACTGCTCGGCACGCAGCGCGAACGAGTCCACCATCGAGTTGGCGATGGCATCGAAGACCGGCGCCACGGCGCGTCCGAGCAGGCCGCTGACGAACTCGTACTGAAGCGTCAACTGCACCTTGCAGGCGCCGGCGCGCAGCGGCAGGAAATCCCAGTGCCCGGTCAGCGAACGGAACGGCCCGTCGATCAGCTCGAGCCGGATCTGCTCCGGATAGCGATGCTGGTTGCGCGTGGTGAAGCGCGAGCGGATGCCCTTGTAGGCGATGTCGATGCTGGCATCCACGCCGCCCTCGCGATCGGCCACGATGCGCGAACCCGAGCACCACGGAAGGAACTGCGGATACGACTCGACGTCCTCGACGAGATCGAACATCTGCTCGGCGCTGTAGTGGAGGTAGACGGAGCGTTGAACGTGGGGCATGGCGGACGACGGTCGGGCCGCACGGCCTGCCGTGCGAACTGCCCTACACTCGAATTCTATTCAGTGTGGCAGGCAGTCCCCGCGTGGCGATCGTCCAGAACAAGAAGGCGTTTCACGACTACTCGATCGAGGAGCGCTTCGAAGCGGGCCTCGTGCTCGAGGGCTGGGAGGTCAAGTCGATCCGCGCGGGACAGGTGCAGATCGGCGAGTCGTACGTCATCGTGCGCAACGGCGAACTGTTCCTGCTGAACGGCCACATCACGCCGTTGAAGACCGCCTCCACCCACATCACCCCGGATCCCGACCGCACGCGCAAGCTGCTTCTCAGCGCCGCCGAGATCCGCAAGCTGATCGGCAAGGTCGAGCGCGCCGGCTATTCGCTGGTGCCGCTGGACCTGCACTACAGCAAGGGACGCATCAAGCTCGAGTTCGGCCTGGCCAAGGGCAAGCGGCAGTTCGAGAAGCGAGCGAGCGAGGCGGACAAGGACTGGAAGCGCGAACAGAACAGGCTGCTGAAGCAGCGCAGCCGCTGACCGCAACGAGGCACCCGATGAACTTCTGGGACAGGCAGTACTCCGCCGTCGAGGGCTACAAGTACGGCACCCGGCCCAATGCGTTTTTGATGGCCGAGGCCCACCGCCTTCCCCCGCACGCTCGCGTCCTGGTTCCCGGCGACGGCGAGGGCCGCAACGGCGTCTGGCTGGCGAGCCAGGGTCATGAAGTCCTGACCGTCGACATCTCCGAAGTCGGCGTCGCCAGGTCACGGGCGCTGGCCGCGGAGTCCGGGGTCCACGTCGACACCCTTGTGGCGGACCTCAAGACGTGGGCGCCGCCGCCCGGCGCATTCGATGCCGTCGTGCTGATGTACCTGCACATGCCGGCCGCCATGCGCACGGCGGTGCATCACAACGTGGCGGCCGCGCTGCGCTCCGGCGGCCTGCTGCTGCTCGAGGCGTTCCATCCCACGCAGCTGGGTCGCGCCAGTGGAGGGCCGAAGGAGATCGACCTGCTCTACGCCCTCGACGACATCCGCGCGGACTTCAAGGAAGCCATCGAGGAGGTGTCAGGCGAAGAACTCGAAGTGCTGCTCGACGAAGGCCCCGGCCATCAGGGGATGGCCATGGTGACGCGCTATCGCGGACGCGCGCGCTGACGGCCCGACGCAGCGCGGCCGCCCCACGGCGCCCTTCGCACCGCCGCCCTAGCCGGTTCGCCGCGCCAGCGTTCCCGCGATTCGCCGCAGCAGCCACTTCGGCGTCGCGCGCGACGCTAGCGTCACGGCCCGGTTCACCGCGCCGGGCACTGCGATCACCGCGCCCGCCATGCAGGCGCGATAGCCTTCGGCCGCGACCTCGTCGGCGTCGCCGATCAGGAAGTCCGGCAGGCTCGCGAGGCGCGCGTTCGCCTCCACGGCACCGCTCAGCATGCGGGTGTCGGTGATGCCGGGACAGAGTGCCGTCACCGTCACACCGCTTTCCCTCAGTTCGTCGGCCAGCGACTCCGTCAGCGACAGCACGTAGGCCTTGGTCGCGGCGTAGGTCGCCAGCAGCGGGATCGGCTGGAACGCGGCAATCGATGCGACGTTCAGCACGCGGCCGTGCTCGCGCTCCTGCATCGGCGGAAGGAAGTGCGCCAGCATGCCCGTCAGCGCGGACACGTTCAGGTCGATCAGTTCCTGGTGCCGCTCCGGCAGCATCCGCGCGAACTCGCCCTGCTGCAGCACGCCGGCGTTGTTGACCAGGATGTCGACCGCGATGTGCCGGCGCCGCAGGGCGGCCGCAAGCGCGCCCGGCGCGTTTCGCTGCGTCAGGTCGCACACCTCCAGGCCGACGTCGATGCCGAAGTCGGCCCGGAGGCCGGCCGCGATCGATTCGAGCTTGGCCTTGTTCCTTGCGGCCAGCACCAGCGGGTGTCCCATCTGCGCGAAGCGCCGTGCCAGCGCCTCGCCGATTCCGGAAGATGCGCCAGTGATCAGCGCCGTCTGCTTCGGGTGTCGCTTCGCCGGCATGGACCGCCCGCGCCGGCGCGTCAGCGCAGCCAGCGCGCGTTGCGCGCCAGCTTCATCATCTTGCCGAACGACGGCGCGCCCTGGCGCCGCGCTTCGGGCAGCAGGCGCGAAGCGAGCAGCGCGGTGGCGAATGCATCGGAGGCGGCGCTGTGGCGGACGGAGACGGGGATCGCGAACCGGTTCAGCCACTCGTCCAGCGAACGGAGGTTGAGCGCCGGATAGAGGGCGGGCGCGAGCTCCGCCAGGTCGAGCCAGGGGTTGTCGAACGGCTGGTTGATGTAGAACTTGATGACGCGCGCGAGGAAACCGCGGTCGAACGGCGCATGGAATGCGAGCATCGGCGCGGTGCTCACGTACTCCAGGAACATCCCGATCGCCTTGCGCGGGTCGACGCCGTTCATTTGCGCCTCGACGCCCACCCCGTGCACGAGGATGTTCTCGCGCGAGCTCGCCGTTCCCTGGCGCACGACGATCTCGATGCTGTCGCCGGGCAGCACGTGCCCGTCCTCGTGCATGGCCACGGCGCCGATCGAGATCAGTTCGTCGCTGGAAATGTCCATGCCGCTCGTCTCGACGTCGACCACCACCCAGCGCTGGTGGACCGGGTGCTCGCGGCCGAGCAGGCGATCGAAGAAGCCCATGGCGCGCCCCTAGCCGGGAAAGTCCAGTTCGAGCCGCTGCTGGACCTTGCGCGCTTGCCGGAACGACTCGTTCAGGATGCGGCGGTCAAGCGGCGACAGCGAACGCAGTTCGACTTCGTTGGGGTTGTCGTCGTGGGTCGCGCCGTACGCGTGCTCGCGCCGGTGCTGCGCGCGCAGGCGCATCAGCTGGAAGAACTCGAACGCGGAAACCCAGCCGTCCGCGTCATCGGCCGGCAGCTGCCCCGCTTCGGCGAGTCGCTTGTAGCGCTCCGAGGTGTTGGTTTCGTGGAGCCCCGCGCGCAGCGCCCAGATGCGGGCCGCATCGACAAAGGGCACCGTGCCGTGCATCTTCAGGTCGACGCGGTCCGGGCCGCCCGACTCGCCGAACAGCGACTCGGTGAGCCGGCCCGGGGCGGGCGGCCGGTTGCGCATCGCGTTGTCCGACATCTGCTTCAGGAAACGAGAGTTCGCCTGTGCCCGCTTCACCACTTCGACGCGTAGCTGGTTGGCAAGCAGGATGTCGCCGAACAGCGGGCGAAAATCGAAGTAGATGCTGGCGGCGAGCAGCGCTTCCGGGTCGCCGCGATCGATCCACCGCATGAACATCTCCGACCAGCCCGTGTAGGTCAGGGTCAGCTCCGGGTTGCGCGCCATGATGTTGCCCCGGCACAGCGGGAAGCCGCACGACGCGAGCGCCTCGTTGGTGAAGTCCGCGAGTTGCAGCAGCCGCTCGCGCGCGCCGGTCGACTCGACGTACAGGATGCCGTTGTCCTGGTCGGTCGCGATGGTCTGCTCCCCGCGTCCCTCGCTGCCGAACGACAGCCAGCAGAACGACTGCGGGTCGACCTCGAACTTCTCGCATGCCAGCGTGAGCAGCCGCACGGTGAGCTGATCGTTCAGGTGACTGATCAGCCGGGTCAGCTGGGCCGCACCGACGCCCTGCGCCACGAGGTGGTGGGACAGTCGCCGGATGTCGGCGGCGACCATCGACAGGCCTTCGGCGCTGTCGGCGCGCCGGATGGCGACGGCGAGCTGGCGCACCGTCAGTCGATGCAGCGCGAACAGGTCGCGCTCGGACACCACGCCGAGCACCGTACGACGGCCGCCCTCGCGCTGCATCACCGGAATGTGACGGATCGAGTGCTCCGCCATGAGCAGCGTCGCGTCCGCGGCCGTGTCGTCGGCGTCGAGCGACATCACCCCGCGCGTCATCACCGCGCTGACCGGCGCCGTCAGGGGGATCTCGGGGAGGATCACGCGTCCGATCAGGTCGGTGCGCGTCAGGATGCCCGCGAGCCGGTCGCCGCCCGCGCCGTCACCTTCCATGACGATGATCGAGCCGACATGCGACTGGTGCATGCGCCCGAACGCTTCGCGCAACGGGGTGTCCGGCGCGCATGTCAGCGGCGTGCGTGCCCGCACGAGGTCACGCAGCGCCGTGTTCATCGTGCGCTCGGCGCTCGCCTCCGACGCGTACGTGGCCTGCAACTGCTGGCGCGACAGGTCCAGCATCGCGCCGAGGCGGCGCTTGCAGAAGTCGAGGAACGGCCCGCTCATCTGGGCGAGCTGTTCGAAGCGCGCGCGCGGCAGCAGCAGGCAGAAGGTGTCGGTTACCGAGCGGTAGACCAGCGACACCGGACGCCCGGCGAGCAGCGCGCCGACCGGAAAGCAGTCGCCGATGCCGGCCTCGAACGCCACCTCGCCCTGCTTCTCGCTGGTCGTTTCGCCCTGCACGCGTCCCTGCTTCACGATGTAGCAGTGGGATGGCGGCTCGGCCGACGGGCCGAGGATGGTCTCTCCCGGCTCGAAGTACGCGACTTCGACGTGCTCGATGACGAAATTCAGGTGCTCCGGCGTCATGCTCGAAAACGGCACGTACCGCGCGAGAAGCTGTTTCAATCCGGATGCGATCGTCGGCGCTGCCATGCGTTGTTCTCGTGAAGTTGTACGGTCGGCCCGGGAGGCTCGCAGATCGATCGCCGGCGCCCATGACGGCGGTCAGCTTTCCTTCGTTCCCCTCGCACCTTCCCCGGCAGTTGTCGGGCTGGCAATTGATGCTCTGCCGGATAGCGTACACGCGGAACCGGACGCCTCGCAGGTCGGTCTCCCACACCTCATGCCCGGGCTGTTCCGCAAGGAAGTGCTGGAAGCGCGGCAGGCCGCGGTATTCGGCCAGGTGGTGCTGCGCCCGCCGCTGTCATTCACGATCTGGTGCGCCGCGGCCGCCGCGATCGTCACCGCGCTGGTGGCCCTGCTCGTGTTCGGCCAGTACACCAAGCGCACCCGCATCCACGGCATCACGGTGCCCTCGGCGGGCGTCCTGAAGCTGGCGGCATCACAGCCTGGCATCGTCATCGAGCGCCACGTCGAGGAGGGCCAGTCGGTGCGAGCGGGCGAAGTGCTGTTCGTCGTCTGGTCCGAGCGCATGACCGAGACCGCCGGGCAGCGCGCCGGCACGCAGACTGCCGTGCTCGAGCAGCTGGGACGGCGTCGCGCCAGCCTCTCGGAAGAAGTCGAGCGACGCGTTCGCTTGTTCGAACAGCAGGAGGCGGCGCTGTCGCGGCGGCTGTCCGCGCTCGAACTCGAGGCAGGCCAGCTGCGCCATGAGCTGGCGACGCAAGCGGCGCGGGAGGCGTCGGCCGGCGAGCAGGCGGCGCGCTTCGAGCAACTCGCGCAGCAAGGCTTCGTCAGTCCGCAGACGGCACGCCAGCGGCGCGACGAACTGCTCGAACAGACCGCCCGCCACCAGGCGCTCTACCGCAGCCTGCTCGGGGTGCGGCGCGAGATCGGCATCGTCGCCGGCGAGCTGAAGCAGCTCCCGCTGCGCGCGGCCCAGCAGCAGGCCGAGGTGCAGCGGGAGATCTCCGCCCTGCAGCAGGACATCGTGACCGCCGAGGCGGCGCGCAAGGCGGTGGTGACGGCCCCGCAGGACGGCGTGGTGACCGCCATCGCCGCCGAGCGCGGCCAGCATGTCGGGCTGCAACCGCTCGCCACTTTGCTGCCCTCCGGGAGCCCGATGGAAGCGCACCTGTTCGCCCCGAGCCGCGCGATCGGATTCGTGGAGCGTGGCCAGGAAGTGCGCGTGCGCTTCGCGGCCTATCCGTTCCAGAAGTTCGGCCAGTTCGGCGGCGAGGTCGCGCAGGTGTCCCGCGTCGCACTGGCGCCGGCGGAGTTGCCGCCGCAGCTCGCGTTGCCCGTGCCCCCGGAGTCGCTCTACCGGGTCACGGTGCGCCTGGCCGCGCCGCACGTGATGGCGTACGGCCAAGCGCAGCCGCTGTCGGCGGGCATGCAACTGGAAGCCGACGTGATGCTGGACCGCCGGCGCCTGATCGAGTGGATCTTCGAGCCTCTGATCGCGCTCGGGAGGAAAGCCTGAGCGCTACTCGCGCTCGGCAATCCACGCCTGCTGGATGGCCTCGAGGATCCTCTCGCCGGAGCGCTTCGGGTCGTCGGCGAATCCGTCGAGCTCGAGCACCCAGTTGTGCAGGTCGGTGAAGCGCACCGTCACCGGATCGACATCGGGATGCTGTTCCTCGAGCTCGATCGCGATCTGCTGCACGTCCGTCCACTTGAGGGCCGGCATGGTCATTTGCCTTCCTTCGCGTAGTTGATGCTGTACTTGGGAATTTCGACTGTCAGGTCTTCGTTCTGCACGATCGCCTGGCACGACAGCCGCGATAGCGACGTCAGGCCCCACGCGCGGTCGAGCAGGTCCTCTTCGGTGTCGGACGGCGGCGGCAGCGAGGCGTAGCCCTTGCGGACGATGCAATGGCACGTCGTGCACGCCGCCACCTTGCCGCAGGCATGCTCGATGTCGACGTGGTGGTCGAGCAGCGCGTCGGTCAGCGACACGCCCGGGGGCGACTCGAACTCGGCGCCCTCGGGGCAGATTTCCGGATGGGGAAGGACAGTGATCTTCGGCATGGCTACTTGGCCGGAACCGTCGCGCCCGCGACCTCGTCGACACGGCGGCCGGACAGGGCGGCGCGGATCGAACGGTCCATCCGGCGCGCGGCGAACTCGTCGGTGCCGTGCGCCAGGGCCTCGATCGCCCGCTTGATGGAGGCGGGATCGTTGCCGAGCGCCGCCTGGCCCAGCGCGGCCAGCAGGAGTTCGACCTCGACGCGTTCGTCCTCGCCCAGCAAGTCGCCGTCGGCGGCGAGCGCCGCCCTGGTGGCCTCTTCCAGGCGCTGCGCCTCGACCAACTGCTCTCGCAGTTCGCGCGCGTGCATGTCGGAGTCGGCGGCGCCGAACGACTCCTGCAGCATGCGCGCCACCTCGTCGTCGGACAGCCCGTAGGAGGGCTTCACGGCAATCGAAGCGTGCGCTCCGCTCGACATCTCCTGCGCGCCCACGGACAGCAACCCGTCGGCATCTACCTGGAACGTCACCCGCACCCGTGCCGCCCCGGCCGCCATCGGCGGAATGCCGCGCAGTTCGAAGCGCGCCAGCGAGCGGCAGTCGGAGACGAGTTCCCGCTCGCCCTGCACGACGTGGATCGCGATCGCGGTCTGGCCGTCGCGGAAGGTCGTGAACTCCTGCGCTCGCGCCACCGGGATCGTCGAGTTGCGCGGGATGATCTTCTCGGTGAGGCCGCCCATCGTCTCCAGACCGAGCGACAGCGGGATCACGTCGAGCAGCAGCCAGTCATCGCCCGGTGCACGGTTGCCGGCGAGCAGGTTGGCCTGGACCGCCGCGCCGAGCGCGACGACCTTGTCGGGGTCGATGTTCGTCAGCGGCGTCTGGCCGAAGAACTTCGCCACCGCCCGCCGCAGGTGGGGCATCCGCGTCGCGCCTCCCACCATCACCACGCCGTTGATGTCGGTTACGCGCAGGCCCGCATCCGCCACGGCCTTGCGGGACGATGCCAGCGTTTTATCGACGAGGCTGGTCGTCATCCGCGCGAACTCCTCGCTGGTCAGCGAGACATCGACCACTTCCCCGGTCGAGAGCACGGCATTGATCCGCACCTCCGGCTCGGCCGAAAGGCGTTCCTTCGCCTCGCGCGCCTTGACCATCAGCAGCCGGGAGTCCTGCGGCGACAGCGGAAGCACGCGCGAGTGCTCGATCACCCAGCAGAACAGGCGATGGTCGAAGTCGTCGCCCCCGAGCGCGGAGTCGCCGCCTGTCGACAGCACCTCGAAGACCCCTCGCGAGAGCTTCAGGATCGACACGTCGAAGGTGCCGCCGCCGAGATCGTAGACCGCATAGATGCCCTCGGCGCCGTGGTCCAGGCCATAGGCCACCGCTGCGGCTGTGGGCTCGTTCAGCAGCCGCAGCACGTTGAGGCCCGCCAGCCGGGCCGCGTCCTTCGTCGCCTGGCGCTGCGCGTCGTCGAAATAGGCCGGGACCGTGATCACGGCGCCGACGAGGTCGCCACCGAGGGCCTGTTCGGCGCGTTTGCGCAGCAGCTTCAGAATCTCGGCCGAAACCTCGACCGGGCTCTTGACCCCAGCGGCGGTGCGCAACTGCAACATGCCGGGCGCGTCGACGAAGTCGTACGGCATGTTCTCGATGTGCTCCACATCGCGCATGCCGCGGCCCATGAAGCGCTTGACCGAAACCACCGTGTTGCGCGGGTCGACCGACTGGTGCCTGTGCGCTGGGTAGCCGACTTCCGCCGTGCCATCCGGATGGAAGCGAACGACCGAGGGCAGCAGCGACCTGCCTTCGGTGTCATCGAGCACGACGGGAATGCTGTTGCGGACCGTGGCGACCAGCGAATTGGTGGTGCCCAGGTCGATACCGACCGCCAGGCGATGGCGGTGCGGCTCGACCGACTGGCCCGGCTCGGCGATCTGCAGCAGCGCCATCAGGCGGAGGCCCGGGGAGCGTGGATCGCTTCGTCGGCATGGCCGATCTCGGAAGCGAAGCGGTCGACGAACATCAGCTGGCGCACGAGCGCGGCGGCCTGCGCGTGGTCCCGCGTCTCGTCGATCGCGCGCTCGATGGCGGCGATCAGTTCTTCCCGCTCGCCGTTCATGGTCCTGCGCACGTCGTCCAGCGCCGCGGGGTCGCTCCTCGCGTCGTCGAGCGCCTCGCGCCACTCCATCTGCTGCATCAGGAAGGCCGGCGGCATCGCGGTGTTCGTCTCGGCATTGATCGGCACGCCCGCGCGCTCGACCAGGTAGGCGGCACGCTTCTGCGGCGATCGCAGCGTCGAGTAAGCCTCGTTGGCGCGGGTCGCCCACTGCATGGCGACACGGCGCTCCGCCGCAGTCCCGGACGCGAAGCGGTCCGGATGCACGCGCGACTGGACGTCCTTGTACGCGCGCTCGAGCGCGTCGAGGTCGATCGCGAAGCGAGGCGCCAGGCCGAAGAGTTCGAAGTGGTCCGGATGGGACATGCCGTCGGGCAATGCCATGGGACGGCGCGCCAGGCGCCGCCGTTGGGTCAGACGTTGAAGGACTCGCCGCAGCCGCAGCGGTTCTTCTCCTGCGGGTTGTTGAACTTGAAGCCTTCGTTCAGGCCTTCGCGCACGAAGTCGAGTTCGGTGCCGTCGAGGTACGCCATGCTCTTCGGATCGATGAAAATGCGCACCCCGTGGCTTTCGAACTGCTGGTCCTCCGGGTGCGGCGCATCCGCGTACTCCAGCTTGTACGCCATGCCGGAACAACCGGTCGTGCGCACGCCCAGTCGCAGGCCGACGCCCTTGCCACGCTTCTCGATGAAGCCGGCGACGTGCTTCGCCGCGCGCTCCGTCATCGTGACAGCCATTTCTGCTCTCCCCTCTTTTTCCTATGCCGCCTTGGGCTCGGCCGCCTGCGAAGCGCCGTGCTTCCTGCGGTAGTCGTCGATCGCCGCCTTGATCGCATCCTCGGCGAGGATCGAGCAGTGGATCTTGACGGGCGGCAAGGCCAGTTCCTCGGCAATCTGGGTGTTCTTGATCGTGCCCGCCTCGTCCAGGGACTTGCCCTTGACCCATTCGGTCACGAGCGACGACGAAGCGATGGCCGAGCCGCAGCCGTAGGTCTTGAAGCGCGCGTCCTCGATGACGCCCTGCTCGTTGACCTTGATCTGCAGCTTCATCACGTCGCCGCAGGCAGGCGCTCCCACCATGCCCGTCCCGACGCCGTCGTCGCCCTTGTCGAAGGAACCCACGTTGCGCGGGTTCTCGTAGTGATCGATGACCTTGGTGCTGTATGCCATGAGTAGCCTCTCAAATACGTGTTAGCACGGGCGTCAATGCGCCGCCCACTGGACCGTGTTCAGGTCGATGCCGTCCTTGTACATCTCCCACAGCGGCGACATCTCGCGCAGCCGCGCGACCTGGCGCGTGAGGAGCTGCACGGTGTAATCGATCTCTTCTTCGGTGGTGAAGCGGCCGACGCTGAAGCGGATCGAGCTGTGCGCGAGTTCGTCGCTGCGGCCGAGCGCGCGCAGGACGTAGGACGGTTCCAGGCTCGCCGACGTGCAGGCCGAGCCGGACGACACCGCGACGTCCTTGATCGCCATGATCAGGCTTTCGCCCTCGACGAAATTGAAACTCACGTTCAGGTTGTGCGGAACACGGCGATCCCAGTCGCCGTTCAGGTACACCTGCTCGATCTTCGACAGTCCGGTCCAGAGCCGGTCACGCAGCATGCGGATCCGCTCGTTTTCGGTCGCCATCTCGTCCTTCGCGATCCGGAACGCCTCGCCCATGCCCACGATCTGGTGCGTGGGCAGCGTGCCGGAGCGCAAGCCGCGCTCGTGGCCGCCGCCGTGCATCTGCGCCTCGAGGCGCACGCGCGGCTTGCGGCGAACGAACAGCGCGCCGACCCCCTTCGGCCCGTAGGTCTTGTGTGCCGAGAACGACATCAGGTCGACCTTCAGCTGCTGCAGGTCGACGACGACCTTGCCGGTCGCCTGCGCCGCATCGACATGGAACACGATCCCGCGCGCGCGACACATGTCGCCGATCGCCGGGATGTCCTGGATGACGCCGATCTCGTTGTTCACGAACATCACGGACACCAGGATCGTGTCAGGGCGAAGCGCGGCCTCGAGCTTCGCCAGGTCGAGCAGGCCGTCGGGCTCGACGTCCAAGTACGTGACGTCGAAGCCCTCGCGCTCCAACTCGCGCATCGTGTCGAGCGTGGCCTTGTGCTCGGTCTTCACCGTGACGAGGTGCTTGCCCTTGTCCTTGTTGAAGTGGGCAACGCCCTTGATCGCGAGGTTGATCGACTCCGTCGCGCCGGACGTCCAGATCAGCTCGCGGGGATCGCAGTTGACGAGCGCGGCGACCTGGTTGCGGGCGTCTTCGACCGCCTTCTCCGCTTCCCAGCCGAACGCATGGCTGCGCGAGGCCGGGTTGCCGAAGTGGTTGCGCAGCCACGGGACCATCGCGTCGACGACGCGCGGGTCGACCGGCGTGGTCGCGGAGTAATCGAGGTAGATCGGAAGCTGCATTTCTCCCTGTTCCTTACGTCAGCACGGGCTCGTTCTTCTGGTCGATGGCGGGCCGCTGCCGCCCCCGATTATCGTGCAAGACCGAGGAGGAGACAGTGCGCCCCGCCTCGGCCATGCGCTGCTTCTGCTGCTCGACGAGGTCGGCCAGGTTCACGGAGTCGAGGTACTCGACCATCTTCGCGTTCAGGTTCGCCCAGAGGTCGTGCGTCATGCAGCGCTGGTCGTCGTGGCAGTTCTCCTTGCCGCCGCACTGCGTTGCATCCAGCGGCTCGTCCACAGCAAAGATGATGTCCGCCACGGTCAGGTCCTTCGCGGGGCGGCCGAGTGTGTAGCCGCCGCCAGGGCCGCGGGTGCTCTCGACCAGCTGGTGGCGCCGCAGCTTGCCGAACAGTTGTTCCAGGTAGGACAGCGAGATCCGCTGGCGCTGGCTGATGCCCGCCAGCGTCACCGGGCCGTTGTGCTGCCGCAGGGCCAGGTCGATCATTGCCGTCACTGCAAAACGGCCTTTTGTGGTCAGTCTCATCGGTGGTTCCGCCTATTGGGAGGGGGTCGGAAGGTCAGACTTTCGTCCGCCCGGAAAATTCCCGATTAATTTTGTCGGGATTGTACTAATCCCGACTATTCAGGTCAACCAAGGAGGCGACAAGCCTTGATCTGGCCCGGGGCGTCGGCGGCGGTGGCCGCCATGCGTTCGACCGCGCCCAGCCCGTCCGCTTACATGCCCGTCCGCGGCGCGGGCTGCGCATCGTCGGCCTGCTCGGCAAGCAGGTGCGCGAGCAGGACCTCGATGCTCGCCTGCTCTTCGAGGCAGAAGCGGGCCGCCGTTTCGCCGTGGGGATCGATCCTGACCGTTGTCCAGTGCCGGGGCGCCCGCCGGAACACGATTTCGTCGGTGTCGTCGTCGCCGACGAACAGCACCTGGTCGACGCCTTCGTGCTGGGCGAGGATGCGAAGCGCCTCGAACTTCGTCAGCGCGCCCGGCGGCAGCAGGTTGAGGACCATCTTGCCGTCGATCACGGTGGGCTGGGGCCGCAGCGCGTGCGCCACCGCCCGCAGGAACGCGCTCGCTGCCGCAGGATCAGGCGCCGCCCGGTAGTGCAGCGACAGGGACCGGCCCTTGTCCTCGAGGCGCACGCCGTGCCCTTCCGGTGCGACGAGCTGCGCTTCGAGGCTCGCGCGCCAGCGCCTGCACGTGTCCTCGAGCTGGGCGGCATCCGGATCTTCGGGAAGGCCTTCGTTGCCGTGATTGCCGACGAGGTAAGCGATCTCGCAGGGCAGCCTCTCGATCAGGTCGCGCTGCGCCCGGCCCGACACGACGGCGACCGGCACCAGGCGCGCCAGTTGCGCCAGCGGAAGCATGACGCGGTCCGGCGCCTGCGCATGCGCCGGCTCGGCCACGATGGGAGCCAGGGTGCCGTCGAAGTCGAATGCGTACAGCGTGTCACCGCGAGCCAGCCGCCGCAGTTCGGTCCGGCCTTCGAGGGAAAACAATGGCACCACCAGTCAGGTCACTCCTCGCGTTTCGCCGATGCGCGCGCTGATCCGCTCGCGCTGCCGCAGGCGCGCCGCCTCCATCAGCATGCGCCCCGCCCACCGATACACGTTGAACTCGCGCACCAGCTGTCGCAGGCTGACCATGCGTTCGCGCTGCTCCTCGGCCGGCATCGAGAGCGCGCGGTGCATCGCCTCCGCGACTTCCTCGATATGGTAAGGGTTCACGATCAGCGCCTCGTGCAGTTCGCGCGCCGCTCCGGCGAACTGGCTGAGGACGAGCACGCCGCGCTCGTCGTCACGCGCCGCGACGTATTCCTTGGCGACGAGGTTCATGCCGTCGTGCAGGCTGGTGACGACACAGACGTCCGCGGCGCGGTAGTGCTCGGTCACCGAGGTGCTTCCGTGGTGTTCGATCAGCATGCGGATCGGCTCGTAGCCGTCCTTGCCGAAGCGCGCGTTGATCTGCGCCGCCGTCGCCCGGACCTGCGCCTCGAATCGCTGGTACTCGTCGAGCGACGACCGGCTCGGCGCCGCGATCTGCACGAACGTGAAGCGGCCGATCCACTCGGGATGCAGTTCGAACAGGCGCTCGACCGCGAGGAGCCGCTCGACGATGCCTTTCGTGTAGTCGAGCCGGTCGACGCCGAGGCCGACCAGATGGCCCGGCCGCACGCCGAGCCGGGTCCGCATCTCGGTCCGGCACACCTCGATCGACTTGCCCTTCTGGCCGTCGGGCCAGGCGATCGAGATCGGGAATGCCTCGACGCGGGTGAGGCGGCCGCCGAACGACACGGTCGAGGACTCGTGCTCGATGCGGGCCTCGAGAAAGCGGTCGACCGCCTCGAGGAAGTTGCGGCCGTGGTAGCGAGTGTGGAAGCCGAGGATCGTGCTGCCGAGCAGGCCCTCGAGGATCTCGGAGCGCCACGGACAGATTCCGAACGATTCGGGATTCGGCCAGGGAATGTGCCAGAACGTGATGATGGTGGCGCGCGGCAACCGCTCGCGCACCATGCGCGGCAGCAGTGCGAAGTGGTAGTCCTGGATCAGAACGACCGGATCGTCGGTCTTCGCTTCCTGCGCCACCGCATCGGCGAAGCGCTCGTTGACACGGCGATACTGCCGCCAGTCCTCGTCGCGGAACACCGGCCGGACGTGGGCGATGTGGCACAGCGGCCACAGGCCTTCGTTCGCAAAACCGTAGTAGTACCCTCGCTCCTCCGGCTCGGTCAGCCAGATCCGGCGCAGCGTGTAGCTCTGTTCGCCCGGCGGCACGCGCAGGCAGCCGCGCGAGTCGACCACCTCGCGGTCGGCCGAGCCGCTTCCGTGGGCGATCCATGTTCCGGAGCAGGCGCGCATCACCGGCTCCACCGCCGTGACGAGACCACTTGCCGGACGCTGCACCTCGATCCCGCGCTCCGACTTCACGTGGATGTACGGTTCCCGGTTGGAGACAAGCAGGATCTCGTCCCCGCGCAGTTGCTCGTGCAGCAGCCGGCGCAGCATCTCCGGGTTCCAGTTGATCGCCATGCCCGGGTCGGTGGAACGCCGTTCGCGCTCGATGTCCCGCAGCAGGCTCCGCAGGTCGCCCACGAGCGGCTGCAGTTCCGGCCGCGGCTGGGAAAACGGCCGGATCACGCCCTCGCCCTGCAGCATGGCCCGCACCCCCGCCACCCAGCCACGCCAGCTCATGTGCGCGACGAGCAGCGAGATCAGCGCGAGCAGCATGCCGAGGACCGTGAACAGGATGATCACGTAGCGGCGCGTATCCTGGCTTCGGCGCTCCACGAAGCTGAGGTCATGGACGAGCAGCAGCGTTGCGCCGTGGACGTCGCCACGCCGCAGCGGAATGGCCGTGATGTGGACCGGACCGCGCGGCAGCCGCACCATCGACCCGCTCTCGTCCAGCCTGTCGGCCGAGCGGCAGTCGAGCCCGGTCGGCATCAGGCGCGTCTTGCGCACCAGGTCGCCGGCGACATTGCAGACGCCGAGCGCGAGCAGGCGCTCGTCGTTCGCGACGCGTTCGAGTTGCGGGTCGACTCGTCGCCACGCCTGCGTCTCGACGGCATCCAGCAACGGTTCCTCGAGCGCGCGGCCGATGGTGCTCGCGCGGATGTCCAGGTCGCGCATGAACCACCGCAGCGTCAGGGAATCGATGATCGGCACGGTGACATACGCCATCACCAGCATCGCGAGTGCGAGCGGCAGGAGAAAGCGCAGCGAGAGTCGGAGCGATCGGAACATTGAACGAGGGCGCCAGCGAACTGCACTGGTGCGATGTGTCGACGGCACCGAAGTCGGAAGTCCGGCAACGGTGTCCGGAAGGCAGGCGCCCGACCTTACCAACCGCGCGGAATGCAGTCTGTACTACCCTCTACGTACGGGTATGCCCTCGCAATTCCCTTCGCATCAGAACGCGTCGTCCCAGCGGCGGCTCAGTCGCATCGCGCACATGATGATGCCGACCATGCTGTAGGTCTGGGGGAAGTTGCCCCACAGCCGACCGGTCTGCACGTCGATGTCCTCGGACAGCAGGCCGAACTGGTTGCGGGCCGCGAGCAGGCGCTCGAACTCGCTCACGGCGCGGTCCCGCTCGCCGAGCAGCGCCAGCGACTGGATCCACCAGAACGTGCAGACGAGGAACGCGGTGTCCGGGACACCGAAGTCGTCGGGCTTGTCGTAACGCAGCAGGAAGTCGCCGCGGCGCAGGTGCCGCTCGATCGCGTTCACCGTCGAGCGCAGTCGCGGATCGTCCCGCTGCAGGAAGCCGACCTCACCGAGCACGAGCAGGCTTGCATCGGCGAAGTGGCCGCCGAACGTGGCGGCGAATCCACCGAGCTCGTCGCTCCACGCGTTCGCGCACACCTGCGCGTGGATCGCGTCGGCCCGCTCGCGCCAGTAGGGGACGCGCTCGGGGTCCACGCGCTCCGCGATCCTGGCCAGGCGGTCGCACGCGGCCCAGCACATCACCGAGGAAAAGGTGTGCACTTCACGCCGGCCACGGAACTCCCAGATGCCGGCGTCTGGCTGCATGTACTTCGCGTACGCCTGCTCTCCAAGCGGCTCGAGCCGCTGCAGCAGGGCACGGTCGCCGAGCGTGTCGAGGCGGTGGTCGAAGAACGCATGCGAGACGCCCAGGATCGCCGCGCCGTACACGTCGTGCTGTATCTGCTCCCAGGCCTGGTTCCCGACACGCACCGGTCCCATGCCGTCGAATCCGGCGAGGTGGATGGCCAGGCGCTCGGTCAGCCGGTTTTCGCCGCTCAGCCCATACACCGGCTGCAGGGAAGCCGGATCGGAGTCGACGATGATGTTCTCGATGTAGCGCAGGTAGCGCTCCAGCGATCCCGTGGCGCCCAGGCGATTGAGCGCGTTGATGACGAAGTAAGCGTCCCTGAGCCAGCAGTAGCGGTAGTCCCAGTTGCGTTCCGTTCCTGGCGCCTCCGGCACGGAGGTGGTCAGCGCGGCGATGACCGCGCCGGTGTCGTCGAAGGTGTTCAGCTTCAGCGTGATCGCCGCGCGTATCACCGCGTCCTGCCAGTCGAAGGGCACGGCCAGGTTGCGGACCCAGCGGCGCCAGTAGAGCTGCGTCTCCTCGAGCATCGCCCGCCCCGCCTCCGACGGACTCGATTGCAGGGTCTCGTCCGGTCCGAGCACGAACGTGTAGCAATCGTCGATCAGCATCGGGTTGTGCTCGATGACGTGCGTGATCGGAGCATCTGTCGTCAGCCGCAGTGGATACGCCGGTATCCCCGCGCGGATGTGGTGCGTGCCGAACGTGATCGGCGGTTGTTCCTCGCCATAGCCCGAGCGCGGCAGGAAGCGGACGCGCACGCGCGGCCGGCCCGCGAGCCGGCGGACGATCCGGACGAGACCGACCGGAGCGAAAATGCGGCCGTGCTGGTGAAAACGGGGGGCGAAGTCGATGATCTCGATCCGGCCGCCGCCCTCATCCTCCACCTCGGAGCGCAGGATCGCCGTGTTCTTGAGGTAGTGCTGCCGGATCGACGTTCGCCGTTCGAGCTCGATGTCGAACCGGCCTTCGGGACTGTTGCCGTTCAGCAGCGAGCAGAACACCGGGTCGCCGTCGAACCGCGGCACGCACATCCACACGACGCTCGCATTCGTGTCGATCAGCGCCCCGATGCGGGAGTTGCCGACAACAGCGAGGTCAAGGCCCTTTGAAGTTCGACCCGTCGAACTCATGCGCTCCACTCCATCGATGGCATGCGGCACCGCCCGGCCAGGAGGTGCGCCGTGCCTTGCAGGCCGAGTTCGTGGCCCGCGGCGAAGTGCAAGGGAACACGGCGGAGTTGCGCGGAGAACCGGCCCTTGGCTGCGAATGCCGCGAGAAATGCCTGGGTGTCGAACGACGGCCACAGGCCGCGAAGAACGCCACCGCAGAGATAGACGCCTTCCGTCGCCTGGAACGCAAGGCAGGCGTCGCCGGCGAACTCGCCAAGCAGGCGTGAAAAGAGCCGCGCCGTCCGGAGCGCCTGCGGGTCGGCCGCTCTCGCCGCATCGGCGATGTCCTCCGGTCGGACCGCCTGGCCGGACACGACCTCGTGCAGCCAGGCGAGTCCAGCTCCGCTGAGGATCCGCTCCCACGACACACGCCCCCAGCGAGCGCGACCTTCCGCGTTCAGGCGGGGCGCGATGTCGTCCGCACTGCCGAACGTGATGTGCCCCGCCTCGCTCGCCACGATGTGCGGCGGATCGTCGGCGACGATGGCCGCCGCGCCGAGACCGGTTCCAGGCCCGAGCACAAGGCGCGTGCCACGGATAGACGTCGCCGCGGGATTCAGCCCGGAAACCTGTTCGGGCGCGAGCGCGTCGATGCCAGCCGCGGCGGCCGCGAAGTCGTTCACGATGACCAGCGAGTCGAGGCGCAACGCCTCGAGCAGCCCGCCCGGCTCGAAGCGCCAGGCCCGGTTCGTCAGTTGGCGCGTGTCTCCACCCACCGGCATGGCGAGCGCCAGAGCCACGCGTCGCGGACTGTCCTGGCATCGGCGGAACCAGGCATCGAGCAGTTCGAACGGCCCGCGGTAATCATCGTTCCTCACCCGCAATGGCGGTTCGAGTCCGGTCTCCGCAGACCACCGGGCCAGCCGCGCGTGCGTGCCGCCGATGTCGGCCACGGTCCACCGGCCAGGTCTTTGTTGGACTTGAGGGAGCACGACGAGAGTCTGGCACGTCCGGCGCCGCCGGACGTACGGCAACTTGCGTACACATGCCACCAAACGGAAAGCGCGGCATCGATCGCCACGCTTGCGGGACTAAGCGGACAGAGCGCCGGCGAGGTCGGCCTTCAGGTCCGCGATCGATTCGAGACCGACGGCGATCCGCACGAGACCTTCGGTGATGCCAGCGCGCTCACGCGCTTCCGGGCTCAGCCGCCCGTGCGTCGTGGTTGCCGGGTGCGTGATCGTGGTGCGCGTGTCGCCGAGATTGGCGGTGATCGACATGATCCGCGTTCCGTCGATCAGGCGCCACGCGCGCGCCCGCTGCTCTTCGGGCGACGCGCCACCGACGTCGAAGGCGAGCACGGCGCCCGGCAGTGACTGCTGTCGCGCCGCAAGCGCCGCCTGCGGGTGCGACGTCAGGCCCGGGAAGTGGACGCGGACCACGCCAGGCTGCCGTTCGAGCCACTCGGCAAGCTGCTGTGCTGAACCGCTCTGGGCGCGCATCCGCACCGCCAGCGTCTCCAGTCCTTTCAGCAGGACCCAGGCGTTGAAGGCCGACAGGCTCGGGCCGGTCGTGCGCAGCACCGGCAACACCTGCTCGCGGATCAGCGCCTTCGACCCGAGCACGGCGCCGCCAACGACCCGCCCCTGCCCGTCGAGGTACTTGGTCGCCGAGTGGATCACGGCGTCGACACCGAATTCGAGTGGCCGCTGCGAGACCGGCGTGCAGAAGCAGTTGTCGACGACCGTCACGGCGCCGATCTCGCGACCGATCCTCGCAAACTCGGCGAGGTCGACGATTTCCATCAGCGGATTGGACGGCGTCTCGCAGAACAGCAGGCGCGTGCGCGGCGTCGCCGCCGAGCGCCACTCGGCAGGATCCGTGGCGCGGACGTAGGTGACTTCGACGCCGAAGCGCGCCAGGACCGTCGAGAACAGCTGGACGGTGGCCCCGAACACGTTGGCCGCGCAGATCACGTGGTCGCCCGCCTTGAGGATGGCCACGCACGTCGCCATCAGCGCCGCCATGCCCGAGGAGGTGGCGAGGCAGTCCTCGGCCCCTTCGAGGGACGCCAGTCGCCGCTCGAACATGGTGACGGTCGGGTTGCTGAAGCGCGAATAGACGTAGCCTGGCTCCGCGCCGGAGAACCGCGCGGCCGCCTGCGCCGCGCTCGCGAACACGAAACTCGAAGTCAGGAACAGCGCCTCGCTGTGCTCGTTGAAGGCCGAGCGCTCGGTGCCGGCGCGCACCGCGCGCGTGTCGAAGTCGAATGGTTCGGACATGAAAAAACCCGCTGGGCCAAAGCGCAGCGGGTTCTGTCTGCTCGCTTTAGCCGTATTTGTTAAGCGCCCGCAAGCTGAAATCAAATCGGCGCGATGGAGGGATGATACCCGATGCCTAGTCGGCCCCCGCCAGGTTCAGGTTCAGCTGGGACTTCGGCTCGCCGTCGCTGCCCGCCGCGAGTTCGCGCGCCGCCTCGAGCCGATCGAGATACTCGGGCGTGACGTCGCCGGTGATGTAGACGCCATCGAAGCAGCTCGCCTCGAAGCTCTTCAGGTGCGGCCCCAGTTCCTGCACGGACCGCTTCATCGACTCGATGTCCTGATAGACGAGGCCGTCGGCCTCGATCATCCGCTGGATCTCCTCATCCGACCGGCCGTGCGCGATCAGCTCGCTGCGCGTCGGCATGTCGATCCCGTAGACGTTGGGGTAGCGCACGGGTGGGGCTGCCGAGGCGAAGATGACCTTGTTGGCGCCCGACTCGCGGGCCATGTGGACGATCTCGCGCGAGGTGGTCCCGCGCACGATGGAGTCGTCGACGAGCAACACGTTCTTGCCCTTGAACTCCAAAGGGAGCGTCGTGAGCTTCTGCCGCACGCTTTTGCGGCGCACGGCCTGGCCCGGCATGATGAAGGTGCGGCCCACGTAGCGGTTCTTGAAGAAACCCTCGCGGAACTTCAGTCCCAGCTTCATGGCGAGCTGCATGGCCGCCGGACGCGAGGTGTCGGGAATCGGCATCACGACGTCGATGTCCCCGAGCGGAAACTGCCGCTCGACCTTCTGCGCGAGGTGCTCTCCCATCTTCAGGCGGGAGCCGTACACGCTGACTCCGTCCATCACGGAATCCGGACGCGCGAAGTACACGTACTCGAAGATGCAGGGATTCAGCGACGCCTTCTCGGCACACTGCTGCGAGTAGAAATTGCCGTCGATGTCGATGAAGATCGCCTCGCCCGGCGCGACGTCGCGAACGAACTTGAAACCGAGCCCCTCGAGCGCCACCGACTCGCTCGCCACCAGGTACTCGGTGCCCGCGTCCGTCTCGTTGATGCCGTAGCACAGCGGACGGATGCCGAACGGATCGCGGAACGCGACGATGCCGTGGCCGGCGATGTGCGCGACGCACGCATAGGCGCCGCGCACGCGGCGGTGCAGGCCGGCGACCGCGCCGAAGATGGTCGCGGGATCGAGCGTGTACGAGCTCGTGCCCTCCTGCAGCTCGTGCGCGAGCACGTTCAGCAGGACTTCGGAGTCGGAATTGGTGTTGATGTGCCGCCGGTCGATGCGGAACATCTCGCTCTTCAGCTGCTCCGTGTTCGTCAGGTTGCCGTTGTGGCCCAGGGTGATGCCGAACGGCGCGTTGACGTAGAACGGTTGCGCTTCCTCGACGTTGCTCGCGGAACCCGCCGTCGGGTAACGGACGTGGGCGATGCCGACGTTGCCGAGCAGGTTGCGCATGTTCCGTGTGCGGAAGATCTCGCGCACCATGCCGTTGCCCTTCCACATCGCGAACGAACTGCCCTGCCCCGTCGCGATGCCCGCTGCATCCTGACCGCGGTGCTGCAGCAGCTGCAGCGAGTCATAGAGCAACTGGTTCACCGGTCCCGTCGCAACCACTCCGACGATGCCGCACATGGTTTTCTCCCCTCAGCCCTGCGCCAGCCCGCGCAGGCGATCGAGCGATTCCGGCAACAACGGCGAAGCGAATGCTACGCCCGCCTGCAGCCAGGGCAACAACATGGACTGTTTCCACCACCCCGCCTCGGGCACGTGCGTGCCGCTCGCCAGCAGGACTCCCGCTCCGAGCACCAGCGCGGCACGCGCGAATCCGAAGACGGCGCCGAGCAGGCGATCGAGCGTCGACAGCTTGACGGCCGTCATCAACGCCCTGAGCAACGCTCCGAGCAGCGCGGCCAGGATCAGCACGCCGGCCAGGATCAGCAGCGCGCCGAGCACGGTACGCAAGGTGGGCGGTTCGATCGGCAGCATGGCCCCGGCCTGCTCGGCAAAGAAGTACGCGAGGACCAGCCCGGTCACCCAGCCCGCCAGCGACACGACCTCCCGCGTCACGCCACGCAGCAACCCGACGAGCACCGACACCAGGAATACGAAGGCGATGATCCAGTCGACCGTGGGCACGCTCACCTCAGAGCGGGACCAGGTTGCCGGTGATGCCTTGCGCCTTCAGGCGTGCCCGCGCCTGCTCGGCGTCTTCAAGCGTCGCGTACGGACCGATGCGCACCCGATGACGCACGCCGTCCTTGGTCTCAACCTTTTCCGTGTATGTCGTGAACCCGCTTTTCTTCAGGCGTTCGACGAGTTCGCGCGCCGCCTTTTCACTGGCAGGCGCAGCGGCCTGGACGGCGAACTTCCCGGCTTTCGAGGCCGGTGCGGCGGCCGCAGGCGGCTCCGGCGCCTTGCGCGCAGCTTCAACCTTCGATGGCTTCGCCTCGTCCGTCTTCGTCTGGGACTTTGCTGCGGCCTTCGGCTCGACCGGCGGTTTCGGCTCCGCGGGCACCGCCGCCTTCGCTTCCGTCCTTGCTTCGGCCCGGACGTCTGGCTTCGGCTCCGCCTGGGCGGGAGGCGCAACAGGCGCCAGGTCGGGCGGGGGCATGCCGGCGTCGACGGCGGGCACCGGTGGCAGTGACAGGCGCGGCGTGAACGGCGTGCGCTCGCTCGGGATGTCGATCGGGATGTTCTCGCTGACCGGCCTGGGGTTGGGATCGAGCAGCATCGGCACGACGATGGCGACGGCCAGCAGCAAGGCCGCCGCGCCGATCAGCCGATGCCGCGCCCGCGCGCGCAAGCCCGCGGCAGGATCGAGCCGCGAATCGACGTCGTCTTGTGACAGTGGAGGACGGGGGGCCGGCTTGCCGCCGGCGCTGGCTGTGCGCTTCTTCGAACGCCAGAACGCAAGACCCATCCAGACTCCAGGAGATCCTTACCCGGCAGCGGCCGCCGGGCGCGCGCGGATCGCGCGCATCACCTCGGCAACCGTAAGGAAGGAACCGAAGGCCAGAATTCTATCATCGGCCCCCGCCCTCTCTCGCGCGCCATCGAAGGCGGCTGCGAGGTCCGGGTACTCCAGGATCGAGCAGTCGCGGCTGCCCGCGCGAGCGCGCACCAGCGCGGCGACGGTCGCTGCGGGGCAGCCTCGCTCCCCAGGCGTCGGAGCGACGTGCCAGTGATCGACACGATCGCCGAGCCTGGCGATGACGCCGTCGATGTCCTTGTCGCGCAGCATGCCGAACACCGCGTGCGTGGACGGATAGAAGCCCATGTTGTCGAGGTTCTCGGCCAGCACGGCGGCCGCGTGCGGATTGTGCGCGACATCGAGGATCACGGCGGGACGCCCCGGCAGGACCTGGAAGCGGCCGGGCAATTCGACCGTGAGGAGGCCCTGCCGAACGGCCTGCTGTGACACAGGCAGCCGCTCGGCAAGCGCCTCGAGCGCGGCGAGGACGCCGGATGCGTTCAGCAGCTGGTTGGCGCCGCGAAGGGCGGGATACGGCAGGCCGGAGCGGCGCGCATGCCGACCTGCGTAAGCCCACTGCTGACGGTCGCCCTGGTAGTTGAAGTCGCGCCCGAAGCGCCGGAGATCGGCGCCGATGCGGGCCGCATGGTCGAGCAGCGACCTGGGCGGCGCGGGATCGCTGCAGATCGCCGGGCGGCCGGCCCGGTAGATGTGCGCCTTCTCGTAGCCGATGTCCTCGCGCGTCGGCCCGAGGTAGTCCATGTGATCGAGGTCGATCGACGTCACGATGGCGACGTCCGCGTCGACGATGTTCACCGCGTCGAGCCGCCCCCCGAGCCCGATCTCGAGCACGAGCGCGTCGAGGGATGCGCGACTGAAGAGGCGCAGGATCGCCAGGGTGGTGAACTCGAAGTAGGTCAGCGGCGTGCTGCCGCGGGCGGCTTCGACTGCCTCGAACTGCTCGATGAGGTCGGCGTCCGCGGCGTCGACGCCATCGATCCGGCAGCGTTCATTGAAGCGGAGCAGGTGCGGCGACGTGTACAGCCCGACGCGATAGCCCGCCGCGCGCAGGATGCTGTCGAGCATCGCGCAGGTGGACCCCTTGCCGTTGGTGCCGCCGACGACGATCGTCGGCACGTCGAGCTTCAGCCCGAGCCGCTCGGCGACCGCGCGCACGCGATCGAGCCCGAGGTCGATGGATCGGGCGTGCAGCCGCTCGATGCGCGCAAGCCATGCCGTGAGCGAGCTCTCCACGAGTGCGTCGCCGGTCGCGCAGCGGCCGGCCCTCCCGAGTCGTTATGCAATCGCGTCCGCCGGCTGCTTCAGCAGCAGCGCGAGCAGCTGCGCGATCTCGTCGCGCATCTGGCGCCGATCGACGATCATGTCGATCGCCCCCTTGGTGAGCAGGAATTCGGCGCGCTGGAATCCCTCGGGCAGCTTCTCACGCACGGTCTGTTCGATCACGCGCGGCCCGGCGAAGCCGATGAGCGCCTTGGGCTCCGCGATCACGACGTCGCCGACGAAGGCAAAGCTCGCCGACACGCCGCCCATGGTCGGGTCGGTCAGCACGGAGATGTAGGGCAGCTTCGCCTCCGCCAGCTTCGCGATCATCGCCGTGGTCTTCGCCATCTGGAACAGCGACAGCAGGCCTTCCTGCATCCGCGCGCCGCCGGTCGCGGTGACGCAGATGAACGGCACCTTCTGCTCGATCGCCACCTTCACGCCCTGCACGAAGCGCTCGCCGACCACCGAGCCCATCGAGCCGCCCATGAAGTCGAACTCGAAGCACGCGACCACCACCGGCAACGCGCGGATCGACCCGCCCATGGCCACCAGCGCATCGGTCTCGCCGGTGTCGTTCATCGCCTGCTGCAGGCGTTCCGGATACTTCCGGCTGTCCTTGAACTTCAGGGCATCGACGGGAAGCACGTCCTGGCCGATCTCGTAGCGGCCTTCGGCGTCCAGCAAGGCGTCCAGGCGATCCCGCGCGCCGATGCGCATGTGGAAGTCGCACTTGGGGCAGACCTGCAGCGACTTCTGCAGCTCGGCGCTGTACAGCACCGCCTCGCAACTCGGACACTTGGTCCACAGGCCCTCGGGCACCTGCTTGCGCGCCGCGCCCTCCTCGCGCTTGATGCGCGGCGGGAGGATCTTGTCGATCCAGCTCATTCGGTTCTCCTCACGCTGCCGCCTTGACAGGGGCCGCATCGAGCGCTGCCCGGATGCCTGCCACGAAGCGCTCCACGGCCTCCGCCGCCGCGTCGCGCGGATTGGATTCGATTTCCTGGATGATGCGCGACCCGATCACGACGGCATCGGCCACGTCGGCAACCGAACGCGCGGTCGCGGCGTCGCGAATGCCGAAGCCGACACCCACAGGCACGTCGGTCACGCGCCGGATGAGCGGCATCCTGGCCGCCACGCTGGCCGTGTCGAGATTCCCCGCCCCCGTGATGCCTTTCAGGCTCACGTAATACAGGTACCCGGAGGCGTGCCGCGCGACCGCCTCGATGCGTTCGTCGGTCGAGGTCGGAGCGAGCAGGAAGATCGGATCGATCCCGGCGGCGCGCATCGCTGCCGAGAACTCCTCGCACTCTTCCGGCGGGTAGTCGACCACCAGGACGCCGTCGACGCCGGCGGCCTTCGCCGCCCTCGCGAACGATTCGCGTCCCATGCGCTCGATCGGGTTCGCGTAGCCCATCAGCACGACCGGCGTGGACGAGTCGGTCTCCCGAAAGCGGGCGACGAACTCGATCGTCGCCTTCAGTCCGACGCCGTTGCGGATCGCTCGTTCAGCAGCGCGCTGGATCACGGGACCATCGGCCATCGGGTCGGAAAACGGAACGCCCAGCTCGATCACGTCGGCGCCGGCCCGCGCGAGCGCGTGCATCAGCGGTACGGTGAGATCGGCATCGGGATCGCCCGCGCAGATGTACGGGATCAGGCCCTTGCGGCCCTGCTCGCGCAGGGATGCGAAGCGCGCTGCGATACGGGACATCAATCGCCTCCCGGATGGTTGCGCCTGTACTCGAGCGTAGCCTCGCGGCACGAGGCGCGGCAGTAGAACTCCAGCCCGCTCGCTTCGGAAACGATGTGCAGGTCCTTGTCGCCGCGGCCCGAGAGATTCACCAGCAGGATCTGGTCCTTGCGCATCGTCGGCGCCAGCTTCGTCGCGTAAGCGAGCGCGTGGCTGGACTCGAGCGCCGGAATGATGCCCTCGATGCGGCAGCACTCGTGGAAGGCCTTCAGCGCTTCCTCGTCGGTGGCGCCGACGTACTCCGCGCGCCCGCTGTCCTTCAGCCATGCGTGCTCGGGGCCGACGCCCGGGTAGTCCAGGCCGGCGCTGACCGAGTGCGTCTCGGTGATCTGACCGTTCTCATCCTGCAGCAGGTAGGTCCGGTTGCCGTGCAGCACGCCCGGCGTCCCCATCTGCAGGCTCGCCGCGTGGCGCATCGTCGTCAGGCCCTCGCCCGCCGCCTCCACCCCGATCAGGCGAACCTGCTCGTGCGGAATGTAGTCATAGAAGATGCCCATCGCGTTGCTGCCACCACCGACGCACGCGATCACCGCGTCCGGTTGCCGGCCCGCCATCTGCGGCATCTGTTCGATGCACTCCTTGCCGACGACCGAATTGAAGTCGCGCACCATCATGGGGTACGGATGCGGGCCTGCGACGGTGCCGATGATGTAGAACGTGTTCTCGACGTTCGTCACCCAGTCGCGCATCGCCTCGTTCAGTGCGTCCTTCAGGGTGCGGCTGCCACTGTCCACCGGCACGACCTTCGCGCCGAGCAGCTTCATTCGATAGACGTTCGCGGCCTGCCGCCCGACGTCCTCGCTGCCCATGTAGACGATGCACTCCATGCCGAAGCGCGCTGCCACCGTCGCCGTCGCCACGCCGTGCTGGCCCGCGCCGGTCTCGGCGATCACGCGCGGCTTGCCCATCCTTCGCGCGAGCAGCGCCTGGCCGATCGTGTTGTTGATCTTGTGCGCGCCCGTGTGATTCAGGTCCTCGCGCTTCAGGTAGACCTGTGCACCGCCGAGCAACTCGCTCCAGCGCCGTGCGTGGTAGATCGGGCTCGGACGGCCGACGAAGTGCGCGAGCTCGTCCTTGAGCTCGGCGACGAACGCCGGATCCGTGCGGTAGCGCTCGTACGCCTCGCGCAGCTCGTCGAGCGCGTGCATCAGCGTCTCGGCGACGAACACGCCGCCGTAGGGGCCGAAGTGCCCGCGCCGGTCGGGCAGGTCGTACGGCTTCATGCGGTCTCCAGGCCAATCGTTGCAGACATCACTTCTTCTCACTGTGGATCACGCTGGTCCGCCCTGCGGACCGCGTCGATGAATTCCCTGATGCGCGCTGCGCTCTTGATGCCCGGGGCCTCCTCGACGCCACTGCTGACATCCACCCCGTAGGGCCGCACAAGCTCCACGGCGCGCGTCACGTTATCGCTGTCGAGCCCGCCGGCAAGTATCACCCGCATGGAGCGGCAATCCGGAATCCGCGACCAGTCGAACGCGCGACCGCTGCCACCATAGGCCTCGGACGGAGTGTCGAGGAGCAGCGCTGCCGCCGAGGAGAAAACGCGCTCGAAGTCTAGCAAGTCAACCCCCTCGGCCATGCGCACGGCACGCACGTACGGCGCGCCGTAGCGCGCGCACTCGGGCTCCTGCTCGTCGCCGTGAAATTGCAGCACCGCCGTCGGCACCGCGTCGCGCGCGGCCTTCACCTGGTCCGGCGCGGCATTCACGAACAGCAGTACGGGAACGGTGAACGGGCCGAGTTCGCGCGCGAGCGCGCGCAGCCGTGGCGCCGCGACGTGGCGCGGGCTGTTCGGATAGCAGACGAAGCCGACGGCATCGGCGCCCGCCGCACAGGCGGTCGCCACGTCCGCTTCACGGGTCAGTCCGCAGATCTTGATCCGGGTACGCATCCAGCCAGACGGGCGCCGTCGCCGAAGGCGCCGGCAGGAGAAACGCAGGATCGTACTCGACCCGCGCGAGATGGAGCCCGGCCGGCGAAAAGGTCGGCGCGGCGCGTGAACGGTCGCGCGCTTCAAGCACCTCAGCCGCCCATTGCGGATCATGGCGCCCGAGCCCCACGTAAACGAGCGTGCCGACGATGTTGCGGATCATGTGGTGCAGGAAGGCGTTCGCGCTCGCGCGCACACGGATCACGCGTCCTCGCCTGGCCACGCTCAGTTCGTGCAATTCGCGCACAGGCGACGCCGCCTGGCACTCGGCCGAACGGAACGACGTGAAGTCGTGGCGGCCGACCAGACGCGCGGCCGCTTCGTGCATCGCGGTCGCATCGAGCGGACGAAAGACCCAGCCGGTGCGCGCATGCGCAAGCGGAGATCGCACGGGGTCGTTCAGGATCCAATAGTCGTAGGTGCGGCGCACGGCACTGAAACGCGCGTGGAAAGCGTCCGGCACATCCCGCGCCCAGCGCACCGCAACGGAGTGCGGCAGCAGGCTGTTGACTCCGCGCACCCAGGCATTGAGCGGGCGGACGGCATCCGTGTCGAAGTGGACGACCTGGTCGAGCGCGTGGACCCCGCTGTCGGTGCGCCCGGCACAGATCGTTGGCGTCGGCCTCGCTGCGACAGTTGCCAGGACGCGCTCGAGGGCGTCCTGGACTCCGCGTCCATCCGGCTGGGTCTGCCAGCCCGTGAAGGCGGCGCCGTCGTACTCGAGGCCGAGTGCGATGCGCACGTGAAGGTCCGCGGGTCGCTGCCGACCCGCGGAGTTCAGCTCTCGATCTGCTTGATGAGGTCGACAGCGGCAGCGCGCTGGTCGCGCGTGCCGTCGCGCATCACTTCATCCAGCAACTCCCGCGCGCCGTCCTTCACGCCGAGGTCGATATACCCGCGCGCCAGGTCGAGCTTGGTGGCCATCTGCTGCGCGAGCGCGCTGCCGGGTTCCGTTTCGCCGCGCTTGGTGGCCGCGTCGATGCTGATCGCGGAAAGGTCGAAGTCGATCAGCGGCACCGTGGCCTGCTCGGTGTTCGAGGTCAGGCGCGCGGCAGCGTCCTCCGGCAGGCCGGAGAGCATCATCGTATTCACGCCGGGCGCCTTCATCAGTCCGATGACGGTGGGGCGCGACAGTGCTTCCTCCGGCTCGTCGGCCTTGACGGCCGCAGCGGGTGTCGGCGCCGGCGCGGGCGCCGGGGCTGCGGGCTTCGGCGGCGGAATGTTCAGGTCCAGGTCGGGGATCTGGCCGATCGCGGTCGCCACTGCGGTTGCCATCACCGGCTGCTCGGCGACCGCCGGCTCGATCGGAACCTCGGCGGCAGGCAGCTTCGGAGCCGTGGGTGCGAAGGCAGCGTCCTGCAGCCCGTCCATCGTGGTGTCCGGCCCTTGCGTCGTCGGGCCGAAGTTCATCTTCGTCGGCCCGAGGTCGAAGTCGAGCGAGCCGAAGTCAGCGTTCTGGGCGGTCGGCGCCGAGATCGTGTTCTTGCTCTCCCCGTCCGTCAGGGTTGCCCGGAACTGAGTCGTCGGCGCATGCGCCGAC
>JBFZCF010000002.1:0-35139 GCA_041308065.1 Burkholderiales bacterium | reverse complement strand
TCGGGGAGAAAGGCGAGACCAACGGCCGGGGAGCGGGCGCGACGCTCGAAGGGCAAAAAAATGTCCGCGCCGTGCTGGGCACCTGCGCGGACTGAATCGCGACGAGGAAGGGGAACCTCCTGCGTTGCGCTTGCTGCCACCTTGCGTAGCGGAAGGGCTACAAAGGGTCGACTGGAAGCAACCTTAGTGCTTCGCGCGCATCGCCGAAATTGGGAGAAGAATCTACGAGGTACTGCGTACTGCGACCAGCGATCAGGAGCGGTCCGGCGAGGCGGCGTCGTTGCCGTCGAGCGCCAGCCGCAGGCGGAAGAGATCCGCGATACGGCGCGCGTTCAGCTTGTCCATCAGCCGCGCGCGATGGACTTCCACCGTGCGAGGGCTGATGCCGAGTTCGACCGCGATCTCGCGGTTGTGAAGGCCGTCGGTGATCCGCTGGAACACTTCGAGCTCGCGAGGCGTCAGGCGACCGAGGCGCTCGCGCATCTGTTCGCGTTCGCGGGCGCGCTCCAGCGCCTGGGCGTCGCTCTCCAGCGCGGCCGCCACGGCTTCCATGAGTTCCCTCGGCTGGACCGGCTTCTCGAGAAAGTCGAGCGCTCCGGTCCGCAGCGCCGCGCGGGCCGTGGCCACATCGCCGTGGCCGGTCACGACGATCACCGGCAGGTGCGGCTGTTCGTCGTGGAGCTTCTTCTGCAGGTCGAGCCCGCTCATGCCCGGCAGTCGGAGGTCGACCACCGCGCATGCCGGCCGCTCGTTGACGCCGCTGGCGAGGAAGTCCTCGGCGCTGGCGAAACCGCGCGGTACGTAGCCGCTGGCCTCCAGCAACGCAGCCAGCGACTCGCGCAGATCGCCATCGTCTTCGATCAGGTAGACGGTCGGGGCACGGGAAGAAGCCTGCGCGAAGGTGGTCATGGTCGGTTCTTCGTCAATGCGCCGGGATATCGAAGCCCGCTGGCTACAGCATAGCGTCTGGCGACGCCCCGGCCCTACGGTGGATCAACAACGCGCTACCCGCCTCAGAAAGGAATGTCGTCGTCCATGTCGGCCATCGACGAGGCCGGCCTGGCCGCAGCCGCCGGCTTGCTCGCCGGTGCACGGGACGCGGCGCGGGGCTCGTCGCCGCCGGCATCGAAATCAGGCGCGCCGCCACCCATGCCCTCGCGCGAACCGAGCATCTGCATGTTCTCGGCCACGATCTCGGTCGTGTAGCGGTCCTGGCCTTCCTTGTCCTGCCACTTGCGCGTGCGCAGCCGGCCTTCGACATAGACAGGCCGGCCCTTCTTCAGGTACTCGCCGGCGATCTCCGCCAGGCGTCCGAAGAACGCGACCTTGTGCCACTCGGTCGACTCCTTCATCTCGCCGCTGGCCTTGTCCTTCCAGCGGTCCGACGTGGCGATCGTGATGTTGGTGATCGCCGCGCCGTCGGCGGTGTAACGCGTCTCCGGGTCGCGCCCCAGGTTGCCGATCAGGATGACTTTGTTGACGGATGCCATGTGTTCTCCTCCTCAGATCGGCACCGGCTGGCCGCTCGAACGTTTCGGGACTTCGCGCATGCCGAGTGCGATCACCCACCACACGCCCATGATGACTGCCGCGCATGCGAACACTCCCTGCGCGCCCCAACGCGCGGCGACGAGGCCGCCGAGGGCGCCGCCGGCAAAGAGCCCGATGGCTTGCGTCGTATTGTAGATGCCGAGAGCCAGGCCTTTTGCGGATGACGGGGCAACCCGCGACACCAGCGACGGCAGGCTCGCCTCGAGGATGTTGAAGCCGACGAAGAACAGCAGCAGCCAGCCGGCGATCCACATGAGGCCCGGCGAGTGCAGCAGCAGGCCGATCTGGACGACGAACAGCAGGCCCACGGCCGACAGGAACAGGATGCGCATGCGCGACTTGCGCTCCGCCGCCATGATCGGCGGCATCATCAGGCCGAACGACACCAGCACCACGGGCAGGTAGACCCACCAGTGGCTGGGCAGCGGCAACTGCGCCCGCTCGACCAGCAGGACGGGCACCACCACGAACATCGCCATCTGCACGGTGTGCAGCGCGAAGATCCCGAAGTTCAGGCGCAGCAACTGCGGGTTGAAGACCACGCTGGCCACGGTTGCCGGATCGTCGTGTTCGATGCGGGGCGGCGCGCTCGGCACAACCCACGTGACGACGGCAATCGCAGCCACCGCAAGCACGCCGGTCAGTGCGAACAGGCCGCCCATGCCGACCGCCGCATACAGCGGCGGGGCGCCAACGAGCGACAGCGCGAACGTCAGCCCGATCGACGCCCCGACCATCGCCATCGCCTTGGTGCGATGCTCCTCGCGCGTTGCGTCGGCGATGAACGCGGTCACCGCGGCCGAGATCGCGCCTGCGCCCTGCACGGCCCGCCCGATGATGGTCCAGAAGATGTCGTCGGCCGCCGCGGCGATGAAGCTACCAAGGGCGAACAGCACCAGGCCGGCGACGATCACGGGCTTGCGCCCCCAGCGGTCGCTCGCGGCGCCGAACGGGATCTGCAGCACGCCCTGGGTCAGGCCGTAGATGCCGAGCGCCAGGCCGACGAGTGCCGGGCTGTCGCCGCCGGGGATCGTGCGAGCGTGCACCGCGAACACCGGCAGGATCAGGAAAAGGCCCAGCATGCGCAGGGCGAAGATCGACGCGAGCGAGGCGCTGGTACGCACTTCCTGGCCGGACATGCGCGACGAAGAACGGGAGGTCATGCGTGAGGAGCGGGCTGGGGGTTCCGGATCGCTCCGGGAGGGAGTGCCCGGTGGTGGCCGGGGGCAAGGCGCGCTGGCGTTTGTGGCTATAGTACCAAGTTGCCCCTTTCGAGCAGGCGGCCCTCCGCCGGCGAACGGCACTGGGCACGGTCACGGCACAGCAGCATGGACGAAATACGGATCCGCGGCGCCCGCACGCACAACCTCAAGAACATCGACCTCGACCTGCCGCGGCACCGTCTGATCGTGATCACGGGCCTGTCCGGGTCCGGCAAGTCGTCGCTCGCGTTCGACACGTTGTACGCGGAAGGCCAGCGGCGCTACGTCGAGTCGCTGTCCGCGTACGCGCGGCAGTTCCTCCAGTTGATGGAGAAGCCGGACGTCGACCTGATCGAGGGCCTCAGCCCCGCCATTTCGATCGAGCAGAAGGCGGCGTCGCACAATCCGCGCTCGACCGTGGGCACGGTCACGGAAGTCCACGACTACCTGCGCCTGCTGTACGCGCGCGTCGGCACGCCGTTCTGCCCGGAGCACGACCTGCCGCTGCAGTCGCAGAGCGTGTCGCAGATGGTCGACGCGACGCTCGGCCTCGCCGAGGACACGAAGGTCATGGTGCTCGCGCCGGTCGTCCGCGACCGGAAGGGCGAGTTCGTCGACTTCTTCGACGACATGCAGACCCAGGGCTTCATCCGGTTCCGGATCGACGGAGCCGTCGTCGAGGCCGAGGACCTCCCGCCGCTGAGAAAAACAGAGAAGCACTCGGTGGACGTCGTCGTCGACCGCTTGAAGGTGCGACTCGACGCGAAGCAGCGGCTCGCCGAGTCGTTCGAAACCGCACTGCGCCTCGCCGACGGCCGCGCGCTGCTCATCGACCTCGACAACGGACAGGAGACGCTGTTCTCGAGCCGGTTCTCGTGCCCCGTGTGCAGCTACTCACTGTCCGAACTCGAGCCGCGCCTGTTCTCGTTCAACAACCCGATGGGCGCGTGCACCGCATGCGACGGCATCGGCAGCGTCGAGTACTTCGACGAGAAGCGCGTGGTGGCGCATCCCGAGCTTTCGCTCGCGAGCGGGGCGATCAAGGGCTGGGACGCGCGCAACCAGTACTACTACCAAATGCTGGTGACGGTCGCGCAGCACTACGGCTTCGACATCGACCTGCCGTACGACGAACTGCCGGAGGTCGCGCACCAGGCAATCCTGCACGGCTCCGGCGACGACGAGATCGCGTTCACGTACACCAACGAGCGCGGCAGGAAGATGGTGCGCAAGCACCCGTTCGAGGGCGTCGTGCCCAACCTCGACCGGCGCTTCAAGGAGACCGACTCGGTCGTCGTGCGCGAGGAGCTCGCGAAGCTGCGCGGCCAGCGTCCCTGCCCCGTGTGCGAGGGAACGCGGCTGCGCACCGAAGCGCGCCACGTCTTCATCGGCGACGGCGAGGACCGCCGCGGGATCTACCAGGTCGCGGCGGCCCCGCTGCGCGACGCCTGCGCATATTTCGAGCGCCTGCAGTTCGCCGGTGCGAAGAAGGAGATCGCCGACAAGATCGTCAAGGAGATCGGCGCGCGGCTGCGCTTCCTGGTGAACGTCGGACTGGACTACCTGTCGCTCGACCGGTCCGCCGAAACGCTGTCGGGCGGCGAGTCGCAGCGCATCCGCCTCGCCTCGCAGATCGGATCAGGCCTGACGGGCGTGATGTACGTGCTCGACGAGCCTTCGATCGGGCTGCACCAGCGCGACAACGATCGTCTGATCGGAACGCTGAAGCACTTGCGCGACCTGGGCAACACCGTAATCGTCGTCGAGCACGACGAGGACGCGATCCGCGCCGCCGACCACGTCGTCGACATGGGGCTGGGCGCCGGCGCCCACGGGGGCGAGGTGATCGCGAGCGGCAGCCTCGACGTGGTGCTGGGCAACGAGCGCTCGCTGACGGCGGCTTACCTGTCGGGCCGGCGGCAGATCGAGATCCCGGACGACCGCACCCCGCCGTTCACGCACTGGCTGAAGCTCGCCGGCGCCCACGGCAACAATCTGAAGGACGTCACGCTCGACCTGCCGGTCGGGCTGCTCACCTGCGTCACCGGGGTCTCGGGCTCGGGCAAGTCGACCCTGATCAACGACACGCTGTACGCCGTCGTGGCGCGCCACCTCTACGGCTCCTCGGCGGAACCAGCGCCGTATGGGTCGATCGACGGCCTCGAGCACTTCGACAAGGTGATCAGCGTCGACCAGAGCCCGATCGGACGGACGCCGCGCTCGAATCCCGCGACGTATACGGGGCTCTTCACGCCGATCCGCGAGCTCTTCGCCGAGACTCCCACGGCGCGCGAGCGCGGATACGAGGCGGGCCGCTTCTCGTTCAACGTCAAGGGCGGACGCTGCGAGAGCTGCCAGGGCGACGGCGTCCTGAAGGTCGAGATGCACTTCCTGCCCGACGTCTACGTGCCGTGCGACGTCTGCCACGGCAAGCGCTACAACCGCGAGACGCTCGAGGTGCACTACAAGGGCCGGAGCATCGCCGAGGTCCTCGACATGACGGTCGAGGAGGCGGCGGCCTTCTTCAGCGCCGTCCCGACCATCGCTCGCAAGCTGCAGACGCTGCTCGACGTCGGCCTCGGCTACGTGCGGCTGGGGCAGAGCGCCACCACGCTCTCGGGCGGCGAGGCGCAGCGCGTGAAGCTGTCGCTGGAACTCTCGAAGCGTGACACCGGGCGCACGCTCTACATCCTCGACGAGCCGACGACCGGGCTGCACTTCCACGACATCGCGCTGCTGCTCAAGGTGCTTCATCAGTTGCGCGACGCGGGCAACACCCTGGTCGTGATCGAGCACAACCTCGATGTCGTGAAGACCGCCGACTGGGTCATCGACCTCGGGCCGGAAGGGGGCGACGGCGGCGGCCGGATCATCGCGACCGGCGCGCCGGAGGCCGTCGCCGCCAATCCCGAGAGCCACACCGGCCGCTATCTCGCGCCCGTGCTGCTGCGGCAGAGGAACAGGAAGCGCCGCAGCGGCCCCGCCGCCGCGGCCGCCTGATCACTTCCTTTCCGGCTTCGCGGCCGACACGCAGCGCACCTCGTCGTCGGCCGGCGCCTTGAACCGGCGGGCGGTCGACTGGAGAGCGGTTCAGAGGACCAGCCGCCCCAGCGTCCGCACCGATCCGCCGGCGGATCGCACCAGCACTGCCTCCCCGGAACCGACCGCGACCCCGGTCAGCGCGAGGATGTTCACCTGGTGCGTGACGAAGACGACGTTCGAAGGAGCGCGGATCGCGGCGATCCTCGCCGCCACCTCGCGTGTCTGCTGCGCCTCCGTGGAGCGGTCCCCGAAGAAGGAGTTCAGCGCGGGATACGGCTCGACGGCGGCCTTCGGAAAGGCCAGGCTTGCCGTATCGAGGCAGCGGCACCACTGGCTGGACAGCACCTGGTCGATGCGCACCGCCCGGACCGCCAGTGCCGCGCCGATCCGCTGCGCCTGGCGACGACCGTCGTCGGACAGATTGCGCTGCGTGGCGCAGTCTCCGATCCGGAATCCGGGTGGATCGCCGATGCCAGCCTCGGTCTGCGCATGGCGCAGCAGGAATCCAACGCCGCCGGCCTGCAGTTCCGACCACAGCGCGGCCGGCTGCGCGCCTGCCCGCGCTGCGAGCAGGAGCGAAGCGGTGCCGAGCAGGACTTCGCGTCTGCGCACGATCACGCCTCCAGGAGCCGCCGTTCCGCGAGGTCGAGTGCGTCCGGAATCCCCCGCAGCACAACGACATCGCCGGCCTGCAGCCGCATTTCCGGGCTGGGATCGGCCCCGCGAATGCCGCGCCGGCGCACGGCGGTGACCTCGACGCCCAGCGGCTGCAAGCCCAGTTCCTCCAGCGTCCTTCCCGCTCCCGCCGCGCCCGGGTGCAGCGGCACCGAGTGCAACCGCTCGTGGGCTTCTTCCTCGACGTCGTCGTCGTCGCCGGAGCTGTGAAAGTAGCCGCGCAGCAGCTGGTAGCGCTGGTCGCGCTGCTCACGGACACGCTTGACGACACGCGACAGCGGAACGCCGAGCAGGACGAGCGCGTGCGACCCGAGCATCAGGCTTCCCTCGAGCACCTCGGGCACGACCTCGGTCGCGCCGGCCGCGGTCAGCTTGGCGAGATCGTGATCGTCCTGCGTGCGAACGATGACGGGAATGTCCGGCTTCAGTTCGCGCACGTGATGCAGGATCTTCAGCGCGGAGGGCGTGTCGGCGTACGTGATGGCGACGGCGGACGCTCGGCCGACGCCCGCCGCGACGAGGGTCTCGCGTCGCCCGGCGTCGCCGTAGACGACCGAATCGCCGGCCGCGGCCGCCTGCCGGACCAGGTCGGGATCGAGGTCGAGGGCCACGCAGGTGATGCCTTCCTGCTCGAGCATCTTGGCGAGGTGCTGCCCGCTGCGTCCGAATCCGCAGATCACCACGTGCTTCTCGACGGCGATCGCGCTCTGCGCGATGCGGGCTATCTCGAGCGACTTGTGCAGCCACTCGCTCGAGGCCAGCCGCATCGCGATCCGGTCGCTGTGCTGCACCAGCAGCGGAGCGGAGAGCATCGACAGCAGCATCGAGGCGAGCACGACCTGCAGCACGAGCGGGTCCAGCAATCCGTGCGTCCCGGCCTGCCCGAGCAGGACGAAGCCGAACTCGCCTGCGGTCGCCAGCGCGAGTCCTGTCTTGATCGCGGTGCCCGGCGTGGCTCCGAAGAGCCGCACGAGCGCGACGACCAGCCCGAACTTGAACGCCACCGGGCCGACCAGCGCGAGCATGACCCAGCCGAAGTTGTCGAGCACGATCCGCACGTTGAGAAGCATGCCGATCGTGACGAAGAACAAACCGAGCAGGACATCCCGGAACGGCTTGATGTCCTCCTCGACGCGGTGGCGGAACTCCGTTTCGGAGATCAGCATCCCGGCGACGAAGGCGCCGAGGGCGAGCGACAGACCGGCTTCCTCGGTCAGCCAGGCGAGGCCGAGCGTCACCAGCAGCAGGTTCAGCGTGAACAGTTCGTGCGACTTGCGCTTGGCGACGGTGTGGAACCACCAGCGCATCACGCGTTGTCCGCCGACGAGCAGCACGGTCAGCAGCGCCGCCGCCTTGACGAGCGCGACGGCGAGCGTCCAGGCCAGGTTCGATCCTTCGCTGCCGAGCGCCGGAATGATCACCAGCAGCGGCACGACCGCCAGGTCCTGGAACAGCAGGACGCCGACGATCCGCTTGCCGTGCTCCGTGTCGACCTGCGCGCGCTCGGCCATCATCTTCATCACGATCGCGGTCGACGACATCGCGAGCGCGCCGCCGAGCGCGAAGGCCCCCGCGAGGCCGACCCCGAAGTAGCGTCCAACGAGCCAGCCGGCCACCATCGTCAAGAGGACCGTCAGCGTCACCTGGGCGCCGCCGAGGCCGAGCACCAGCCTGCGCATCGTTCGCAGGCGCGCCAGAGAGAACTCGAGGCCGATGGAGAACATCAGGAAGACGACGCCGAACTCCGCGAGGTAGCGCGTGTCCTCCAGGTCCGGGACGAGTCCGAGCGCGTGCGGCCCGATCACGATGCCGACCGCCAGGTAGGCGAGCAGCGGCGGCAGCTGCAGGAAGCGGAACGCGACGACGCCGACGACGACGGCGGCGAGCAGCAGCAGCGTGATTTCGAGACCGGACGTAGCCATCAATAAGGGGGGAAATCGACGAGAGCAAAACCCATGCCAGCAGGACCTCCGGGTGTATTATCGCCGTACGCCATCCATCGCGGCTGGCTCCCAGGCAAATCCCCGCGATCCATGTCCGCAAGCCCGCTGGTCCCCTCCGCGCACGCGCTCGAAATGGCGCGGGACGTCCTGCAGATCGAGGCCGCCGCGGTCCAGGCGCTGGCGGCCCGCCTCGACGACCGATTCACCCGCGCGGTCGAACTGCTTCTGCTCTGCCGGGGCCGCGTCGTCGTGAGCGGCATCGGCAAGAGCGGCCACATCGCGCGCAAGATCGCCGCGACCCTCGCCTCGACCGGAACGCCCGCGATCTTCGTGCACGCGGCGGAGGCGGCGCACGGCGACCTCGGCATGATCACGCGCGACGACGTGCTCGTCGCGCTGTCGTACTCCGGCGAGGGGGACGAACTGCTCACGATGCTTCCCGTCGCGAAGCGCGAAGGCACGCCGCTCATCGCCATGACCGGCAACGCGTCCTCGTCGCTCGCGCGCCTCGCCGACGTGCACCTCGACGTCCGCATCGACAGGGAAGCGTGCCCGCTGAACCTGGCGCCCACGACGTCGACCACGGCGATGCTGGCGCTGGGCGATGCCCTCGCGATCGCGTGCCTCGACGCCCGCGGCTTCGGTCCCGACGACTTCGCGCGCTCGCACCCGGCCGGCGCGCTGGGCCGCCGGCTGCTGACGTACGTGAGAGACGTGATGCGGACGGGAGACAGGATTCCTCGCGTGACGGTCGACACGCCGTTGATCGACGCGCTGCGGGAGATCTCGCGCAAGCAGCTGGGCATGACCGCGGTGCTCGACGGCGCGGGACGGCTGCAGGGCATCTTCACGGACGGCGACCTGCGCCGTCTGCTGGAGCGAGCGACCGACGTGCGCTCCGTGAAGCTCGCCGACGTGATGACGCGCGACCCGCTCACCATCGCGCCGGACGTGCTCGCCGCCGAAGCGGCGCAGCTGATGGACCGGCGCAAGAAGAACCAACTGCTGGTCGTCGATGGCAGCGGCGCACTGGTCGGCGCCCTGCACATGCACGACCTGATGGCCGCCAAGGTGATCTGATGACGCCCGAGCAGCGCGCCGCCCGGCTCCGGCTCGTCGCCCTCGACGTCGACGGCGTGCTGACGGATGGAAGGCTCTACTACGGGCCGCAGGGCGAGGCGCTGAAGGTCTTCGACGTGCGCGACGGGCACGGCATCAAGATGTTGCTCAACCATGGCGTCGAAGTCGCGATCCTCTCGGCCCGCTCGTCGGAGATCGTCGGCGCGCGCGCACGCGAACTGGGCATCGGCCGCGTGCTGCAGGGCCGTGGCGACAAGGCGGTCGCGTGGACCGAACTGCTGCGGGACACCGGGGTCGGCGCCGAGCAGGCGGGCTTCATCGGCGACGACCTCCCGGACCTGCCGGTGCTCGAGCAGGCGGGATTCGCGGCGACGGTCGCGGATGCCCGCGACGAAGTGAAGTGCGTCGCGCACTGGATCGCCGGGCAGGCCGGTGGGCGCGGGGCGGTGCGCGCGTTCGCCGAGTTCATTCTCCGCGCCAAGGGCGTGGACTTCGCCGCGATGACGCGCGGATGAAGGCGAGCCTTCATGCGTGATCGCATCACGGCCATCATCGCCGTCCTGCTGCTCGCCGGGCTGGCGGGCGTCACCTACTGGTTCTCGCAGGTCGGGCGCTACAGCAACCTGGCTAACCCGGTGTCGCGGGAAGGTCCCGACTTCATCGGCAAGGGCGTGACGCTGACGCAGTTCGACGCGCTGGGACGGGCGACGAACAGGCTGTTCGCCGAGACGATGGCGCACTACGCGACCGACGATCGTGCGGAACTGCAGCAGCCGCGCTACCTGAGCCTGCGCCCGGACCAGCCCCGCCTCGAGGCGCGCGCGCGGCAGGCGCTGGTCGAAGGTGGCGGGGAGCGCGTCGTGCTGACCGGCGATGTCGTCATCACGCGTTCCCCGGGCGAAGACGGCGAGCCGCCGATGCGCCTTGCCACCGAGAAGCTCCTCGCCCTTCCCGATCTCGAGCAGTTCAGCACCGACCTCCCGGTCGAGGTGGACCGCGGCGGCTCAGTGATCCGGTCGGTGGGCATGGACTACGACAACATCAAGCGGGTCGTGAAGTTCCACTCGAAGGTGCGCGGAACGTTCGAGGCGGCCCAGACGCAGGGGGCGAGACAATGAAACGGCCGATCCTCGCACTCGCGATCGCCTGTGCAGCGGTCGCGGCGCCCGCGCTGGCCGAGCGCGCGGACCGCGACAAGCCATTGAACTACGAGGCCAACAGCGGCGAGTGCGACGACCTCAAGCAGGTCTGCGTGCTCGTCGGCGATGTCGTGCTCGTGAAGGGAACGATACGGGCCACCGGGCAGCGGGTGGAGATCCGCAAGGATCCCGAGGGCTACCTGTTCGGCGTGCTCGAGGCGGCGCCCGGCAAGCTGGCGACCTTCCGCCAGCGCCGCGACATCAGCAAGCCCGGCATCGAGGAGGTCATCGACGGCCACTCCGAACGGATCGAATACGACGAGAAGGCCGAAACCGTGAAGCTGCTCGGGCGTGCGCGGATCCGCCTGCTGGAGAACGATGCGCAGCGCGACGAGTTGCGCGGCGACGCCATCACGTACGACCAGCGCAACTCGAAGTACTTCGTGACGGGTGGCGCGCCGAAGGATCCGGGTTCCGGCGACGGCCGGGTGCGCGGCACGATCGGTCCCCGCACACAGCCCGCGACATCGCCCGGTTCCCCGGCTCCCCTGGCGCCGTCGCGCGACCTTGCCAATCCGCGCCGTGACTGAGATGGACGCGCGCGCACAGGCCTCGGGGCAAGCCGCCGGCGCCGGCGGGTCGCACAACACCCTGGTGGTCGAGAACCTGCAGAAGCGCTACGGCAGCCGCACGGTCGTCAAGGACGTTTCGCTGACCGTGGAAAGCGGCGAGGTGGTCGGCCTGCTCGGACCGAACGGAGCGGGGAAGACGACATGCTTCTACATGGTCGTGGGCCTGGTCCCGCTCGACGCCGGCAGCATCTCGTTGAACGGAGCGTCGATCGCCCACCTGCCGATCCATCAGCGCGCGCGCATGGGGTTGTCGTACCTGCCGCAGGAGGCGTCGGTCTTCCGCAAGCTCACGGTCGAGGAGAACGTCCGCGCCGTGCTCGAACTCCAGGTCGACGAGCAGAAGCGGCCCCTGCCTCGCGCCCACGTGGCGCAGCGGCTCGACGAGCTCCTCGATGACCTGCAGATCGCGCACCTCCGGACCAATCCGGCGCTGTCGCTGTCGGGCGGCGAACGGCGGCGGGTCGAGATCGCGCGCGCGCTTGCCGCGCGCCCGCGTTTCATCCTGCTCGACGAACCCTTCGCCGGGGTGGACCCGATCGCGGTCCTCGAGATCCAGCGCATCGTGCGCTTCCTCAAGGAGCGCGGGATCGGAGTGCTGATCACGGACCACAACGTGCGCGAAACGCTCGGCATCTGCGACCACGCGTACATCATCAACGAAGGCGTGGTGCTCGCGGCCGGGCGACCGGAGGAGATCGTCGGCAACGAGACGGTCCGCCGCGTCTACCTGGGCGAGCACTTCCGCATGTAGTCGCCGCTCGCAGGCGCAGTCGATGATGTTCCTTCCGTCCGGTCTGCCTCTCCGCGCTCGCCGCCCTGCATGAAGCCGGCGCTTTCGCTTCGACTGTCGCAGCACCTGGCGCTCACGCCCCAGCTGCAGCAGTCGATCCGCCTGCTGCAGCTGTCGACCGTCGAGCTGAACCAGGAGATCGAGCAGGCGCTGGCGGACAACCCGTTGCTCGAGCGGGATGACGACCCGCTGGCCCTTGCCGTCCGGGTGAAGCCGGATGGCTCCATCGCAGGCAACGAAGCTCCGGCACCGGGTCCCGGCGCCGACAGCGATGGCGATGGCGAGGGCGGCGAGGCGCCGGCCACCGGCGAGTCCGGAGAGGCCGCATTCGAGGCGGGCAGCGATGCGACGCTCGACTGGGGCGCCCGGAGCGAAGGCAGGACCGAAGACGAGGACAGTTCACGCGAGTGGGCGGGCACCACCACTACGCTGAAGGAGCACCTGCTCGCGCAGGTGTCTTGCACCAAGGCGTCGCCGCGCGACCGCGCGCTGGTCGAACTGCTGATCGACGCGCTCGACGACGACGGCTACCTGCACCAGAGCCTCGAGGACCTGCTCGCCATCTGCCCGCCGGAGGCCGAAGTCGAGCCGGACGAACTGAGGACGGCGTTGCGACTGCTGCAGAGCTTCGATCCCGCCGGCATCGGCGCGCGCGACGTCGGCGAGTGCCTCGACCTGCAACTGAACGCGATGGCGCGAACCTCCCCGGAACTGGCCGCCGTCATCGCACACGCCCGCGCGATCGTGAGCGCGCACTTGCCGCTGCTGGCGGCGCGGGACTTCCTCAAGCTGCGCCGGGCGCTCGGATGCACCGACGACGAGTTGCGTGCAGCGCACCAATTGATTCGCACACTGCGGCCGCATCCGGGTGTAGCCTTTGCGGACACGCGCGCCGATTACGTCGTTCCGGATGTCTTCGTGCGCAAGGTGAAGAACCGTTGGACCGCCGTCCTCAACCCCGAAGTGATGCCGCGCCTGCGCGTGAACCAGGCGTACGCGGACATCCTGAAGCGCGACCGCGCCCCGCGGGGAACAGAGGGATCGGACCGCACGCAGTGGACCACGCGCGTGCAGGAGGCGCGCTGGCTCATCCGCAACATCCAGCAGCGCTTCGACACGATCCTGCGCGTGTCGCAGGCGATCGTCGACCGGCAGCACAATTTCTTCACCCACGGCGAGATCGCGATGAGGCCCCTGGTACTGCGGGAAATCGCCGATACCGTCGGGCTGCACGAATCGACAATCTCCCGGGTGACGGCCAGCAAGTACATGGCCACGCCGTTCGGTGTGCTCGAACTCAAGTTCTTCTTCGGCAGCCACGTGGCGACCGAAGCGGGCGGCGAGGCGTCGTCGACCGCGATCCGCGCATTGATCAAGCAACTGATAGGAGCCGAGGACACACGTAATCCGCTGTCAGACAGCAAGCTCGCCGAGCTGCTGGGGGAACAGGGCATCGTGGTCGCGCGCCGAACCGTCGCGAAGTACCGCGAAGCGATGAAGATCCCGGCGGTGGCTCAGCGCAAGTCGTTGTAATCGGGCGCCGCCTGCGCGGCGCTCCGACCTCATTCGAAGGGGGTTGCATGAACCTGCAGATTCACGGGAACCACATCGAAGTCACGCCTGCCCTGCGCGATTACGTGGCCGGCAAGCTCGCGCGCATCGAGCGCCACTTCGATCAGGTGATCGACGCCAGCGTGCAGTTGACGGTCGAAAAGGTCCGCCAGCGGGCGGAGATCACCTTGCGCCTGCGCGGCAACAACATTCACGTCGAGTCGCTCGAGCAGGACATGTACGCGGCCATCGACACCCTGGTCGACAAGCTCGACCGGCAGGTTCTCCGCCACAAGGATCGGGTCAAGGACCACCAGTCCGAGACGCTGAAGCGCCAGCAGGAAGTCCAGCAGTCGCAGTGAGGGTCACGCCGCTTCCCGGCGCGCGGCCTCCCATCCGATCAGAGCGGCCTTCCGCTCGGGGCCCCAGCGGTACTGCCCGAGCACGCCGCTCGACCGGATCACGCGGTGACACGGCACCAGCCAGGCAACCGGATTCGCGGCCACCGCGGAGGCAACCGCGCGTGCGGCCTTCGGCATGCCGGCCACGGTGGCGAGGCGGCTGTAGGACACGAGCGCGCCTTCGGGCACGCGCAGCAGGGCCTCCCACACCTTGATCTGGAAATTCGTCCCCTTCAGCCAGAGCCGCATTGGCGCGCGCGGCCGGGCGAGCGCATCGAGCGTCTCCCGCGCCGCGGCGGGATCCTCGACCAGCGTCGCCTCCGGCCACTCTTCACGCAGTTCGGCCACCGGATCCGCGGTCTCGTCGATGAAGCGAAGGTGGCAGATACCGCGCTCGGTCAGCCCGACGAAGGCGGGGCCGAGCGCCGTTCCATGGGCACCGTAGCGAATCCGCAGCCCGGCGCCGAAAGCGCGCGCCTGGCCGGGCGTCACGCCTTCGCAGCTCACCATCAGGTCGTGCAACCGGCCGGGCGAGGACAGCCCGGCGAACAGAGTCGCGCTCAGCACGTCGTTCTCCGAGCGCAGCGCTGCCAGCGCGCGCTCCTTGGAGATGAACTGCAGGAACCGCTTTGGCGAAACACCCGCCCATTCCCCGAACACGCGCTGCAGATGGAATTCCGAGACGTCGAGCCGCCTGGACAGTTCCGCGAGCGACGTGTCCGCGCCGGCGGCAAGCGCCGCAATGGCGCGGGCCACGAGATCGTAGTGGGGATGCAGGTCGCTGGTTGTCATGTGCCCAGTTTGCGGTCCAGCCGGTCGCCTGGCCACCCGGTTCTTGCGAATAGGCAAGGGGCCGCTGGCGTCGAGGTGCAACATCGTCTTCCCGGCCCCGGAGTCCTCCCTCGCTGCAGCGCGGAAACCGGGGTGTATGATCCGCGCCTTCGATTTTCGGCCAGCCCTCGGGCGGCTGCAAAAAGGAAGCCGATCTCACTTCTTCCCGCCCGAACGTGGACGCCGCATGCGCCTACGCTCGTCGCGAGCCCTCATGGAAGAGCGCGCCGTACATGAACCTGATTTCGCGCCTTTTGCCCGCCTCCAACGTACTTCTGGACCTGCCGGCATCCAGCAAGAAGCGGGCATTTGAACAAGCCGGATTGCTGTTCGAGAACAACCAGGGCGTTGCCCGGGCGAAGGTCTTCGACAGCCTGTTCGCCCGCGAGCGCCTCGGCTCCACGGGGCTGGGTCAGGGGGTGGCGATTCCCCATGGACGGATCAAAGGGCTCAAGGAGGCTGTCGGCGCCTTCGTGCGCGTCGCCGAGCCCATCCCGTTCGACGCCCCGGATGGCCAGCCCGTTTCAGTGATGATCTTCCTGCTGGTGCCGGAGCAGGCGTCGCAGGCGCACCTCGACCTGCTGTCCGAACTCGCGCAGATGCTGTCGGACAAGGCATTCCGCCAATCGCTGCTCGACGCGCCGAACCCCGAAGCCGTGCATGCGGCCCTGACCGCCTGGGAGCCGATCCGGCCAGCGGCTTGATCTCGCGGCTGGCCGCAGACGCGCGGTCGGCGTAGCCTCGCGGAGTCGTCGACTCCGCCCGCAAGCCTTCGTTCAAGCAATGCCGACCTTCAAGTCGCTGTACGAGGAAAACCGGGATTCGCTCAAGCTCGATTGGCTGGCGGGCCGTGCCTCGATCGACAGGCCCCTCGATACGCCGGCGAACGCGGGTCTCTCGAGCGCGGACCTCGTCGGTCACCTCAACCTGATCCACCCCAACCGACTGCATGTCCTCGGCCATCCGGAAGTCCACTACTACCTGAAGCTGGAGCCCGCGCGACGCCTGCACTACGCGCGCGAGTTGATCACTGGCGGCCCGATCGGAATCGTCATTGCCGAAGGGCTCACCGCGCCGGAGGAACTCCTGGCCGCCGCCGAGGCGGCCGCCCTCCCCACCCTCAGTTCGCCGCTGCCGGCCGCGGAGATCATCGAGGTCCTGCGGATCTACCTGGCGAAGCTGCTCGCGACGCACTGCACCCTGCACGGCGTCTACATGGACGTGCTGGGCATGGGCGTGCTGATCGCCGGCGAGTCCGGGGTCGGCAAGAGCGAGCTTGGACTCGAGCTGATCAGCCGCGGGCACGGCCTCGTGGCGGACGACGTCGTCGACTTCTCGCGGGTCGCTCCCGACACGATCGAAGGGCGGTGCCCGCCGCTGCTCTCGAATCTTCTCGAAGTCCGCGGCCTGGGCCTTCTGGACATCAAGTCGATCTTCGGGGAAACGGCGGTGCGGCGAAAGATGAAGCTGCGCCTGATCGTCGAACTGCGGCGCTACGGGTCGAGCGAGACGCTCGAACGACTGCCGCTCGAAGGCCAGACCGACGACGTGCTCGGCCTGCCCGTGCGCAAGGTGATCATCCCGGTGGCGTCAGGACGCAATCTCGCCGTGCTGACCGAGGCCGCGGTGCGCAACACGATCCTGCAGCTGCGGGGCGTCGATACGATGCGCGACTTCCTCCAGCGGCAGCAGCAGCAGATGGGCGCGGAATAGGGCCTGCTGCGGACGGGATTGCGTTGACCGGTACCCCCCATGCTGTAATTCACTCCGCCCACGCAGGGCGATCGACGCCAGCCGACCGGTTGGCCACAAAGGGGAGAGGAAAATGCTGAAGCACGTTCTCATCGCGGCCTGCCTCGCGCTGCCACTGGCAGCCGTGGCGGCCGACGAAAAGGCGGCGACCCAGACGAAGGAACTGACGCCGCAGCAGCAGAAGATGGCTTCCTGCAACCGGGAAGCGGGTGACAAGAAGCTCGCGGGCGAGGAACGCAAGAAGTTCATGTCGACTTGCCTGTCGGCCGGCGGCGGCAAGAAGGTGACGCAGCAGGACAAGATGACCTCCTGCAACAAGGAGGCGGGCGAGAAGAAGCTTGCGGGCGAGGAACGCAAGAAGTTCATGTCGAGCTGCCTGTCCGGCTGACAGCGCCGGCACCGGGTCGTCACGGGGGCGCTTCGGCGCCCCTTTTCACGTGGCCCGTGCAACGACCGCGGCAGCCGTGCAACAATCTTCGCCATCCCCGATCCATCAGCGCATGCGCATCGTCCTCGTCACTGGTCTGTCAGGTTCCGGCAAGTCGGTGGCGGTCCGGCTGCTCGAGGATGTCGGCTACTACTGCGTCGACAATCTGCCGCCGCCTTTCCTGCTCGAGGTCTGTGCCTACCTCGCGGACACCGACCACAAGGACGTGGCCGTCGCCATCGACGCCCGCAGCGAGACCTCGCTGGTCGATGTTCCGAACATGATCTCCACGCTGCGCGGCTTCGGCAACGACGTGCGCGTCCTGTTCCTGACGGCGTCCGACACGGCGCTGGTGCAGCGCTTCTCCGAGACCCGGCGGCGCCATCCGGTTTCGTGGCGCACGAACTCGCAGGGCAGCGAGACGACGGTCGGCGAAGCGATCGCGATGGAGCGCGAACTGCTGGCGCCGCTGAACGAGATCGCGCACGTGATCGACACGAGCGGGCTGCGGCCGAACATGCTGCGCCACTGGGTCCGCGAATTCGTCGACAGCCCGCGCGCGAACCTGACGCTCTCGTTCGAGTCGTTCGCGTTCAAGGACGGCATCCCGATTGCCGCGGACCTCGTGTTCGACGTGCGCAACCTGCCGAACCCGCACTACGACCCGGCGCTGCGGCCGCTGACCGGGTGCGACTCCCCGGTTGCGGCATTTCTCGCGGCGGCTCCGGCGGTCGGCGAGATGATCGACGACATCGCGCGCTTCATCGGAAAGTGGCTGCCGAGCTATGTCGCCGACAACCGCAACTACGTCACGGTCGCGATCGGGTGCACCGGCGGGCGCCACCGCTCCGTCTACATCGTCGAGGAACTGGCGCGTCGCTTTGCCGGCGAGGAGCACGTGCTCGTCCGTCACCGCTCGACCGACCTGTCCGAACGACGCTGATGCGCGTCGCGCTGTTCCCGCTGTCCACCGTCCTGTTTCCGCAGGGCGTGCTGCCGCTGCGCGTGTTCGAGGCGCGTTACCTCGACATGGTGCGCGACTGCATGCGCGAGGGAACGCTGTTCGGCGTGTGCATGATCACCGATTCGCGCGCCTCCGAGGTCAGCCGCACCACGGCCCTCGCCGAAGTCGGCTGCCTGGCGCGGATCGATGCGTGGGACATGAAGCAGCTCGGCCTGCTGCACATCCGCGCCGTGGGACAGGATCGGTTCCGCCTGCTGCGCACGGAGACGCAGGCCGATGGCCTGGTGCTGGGTGAGGTCGAACTGATCGATCCCGACGACGACGCGCCCGTTCCGCCCGAGCACCGGCCGTGCGTCGATCTCCTGTCGCGCATCATGGACGACCTGCGGATGCAGTTCGAGGAACGGCGCATCGAGGACGACGCTCCGGACCAGGACGCCGCGCTGGCCCAGCCCCCGTTCGCGGAGCCGTTCCACATGGACTCGTCGGCGTGGGTCTCGAATCGCCTGTGCGAAGTCCTGCCGGTTCCACTGAAGGCCAAGCAGCGGCTGATGGAACTGACCGATGCGCCGACACGCCTGCAGATCGTCCACACCTACCTGAAGCAGCACTCCGTGCTGGCCTGAATCAGGTCTCGCCGGACTGGTTGCGGAGCAGCCGCTTCACCGGCGCGGGCAGCGCGGCATCCCGAAGCGCGTCCGGTTCGAGCCATTGGGACGCCGCAGACGCAGCTCCCAGCGCGCGCCGAACGGCCGCCAGCCTCGGATGCATCACGAGACTGTAGTGCGAGAACTCGTGCCGCAACTCGGGCAGGGCGCCGTTCAGGTCGACCTGCAGCGCGTATCGCTCGGCGATCGCCGCCCGCAACTGTTCGTCGTCCATCCCGGCATCGAACTCGGGAAGGCTCACGAGCCCTCCCCAGATGCCGGTCGGGGGACGGGTCTCCAGCAACAACGCTCCGCGGCCGTCGCGCACGATGACAACGATCGCGTGGCGCACCGGCCGTGGCTTTGCGGGCCGTGGCGCCGGCAGCTCCGCGGTCCGTTCCTGCGCCTTGGCGACGCAGGTGACCGCAAGCGGGCAGTCGCCGCAGAGCGGGCGCGCCCGCACGCACACCGTCGCGCCGAGGTCCATCAATCCCTGCGTGTAGCTCTCGATGCCGCTAGCCGGCAGCTCCTGCTCCGCGATCGACCAGAGCCGACGCTCCACGGCCGTGGCACCCGGATAGCCTTCGACGCCGAAGTGCCGGGCGAAGACGCGCTTGACGTTGCCGTCGAGGATGGCGGCGCGCTCGCCGAAGGCGAACGCCGCAATCGCCGCCGCCGTCGACCGCCCGATTCCCGGCAACTCCTCCAGCGCATCCACCGCGGCGGGAAAGCGGCCTTCGTATCGCTCTACGACCGTCTGCGCGCAGCGATGGAGGTTGCGCGCCCTCGAGTAGTAGCCCAGGCCCGCCCAGGCGGCCATCACGTCGGGCGAAGGCGATGACGCCAGCGTGAAGACATCCGGAAATCGCCGCACGAAGCGCGTGTAGTAGGGAATCACTGCCGCGACCTGGGTCTGCTGCAGCATGATCTCGGACACCCAGATGCAGTAGGCGTCGCGCGTGCCTTGCCACGGCAGGTCGCGTCGGCCGTGACTATGCTGCCACCGGATGACCCGGCCGGCGAAGGACATCGGCGCGGCGCTCACCTAGGCCGCGAGCGCCTCTTCGCTGGCAACGTCGTCGACGCGCGCCCGCGCACCGATTTCGCGGATGCGGTCGGCGAGGCGCTTGACCTCCGCGAGCTTGCCGTGGGCGTCCTCGAGCGCCTCTTCCAGTTCGGAGATGCGATCGTCGAGCGAACCCTGCGCGTCGCGGATCTTGGCCACCGACTCGGCGCGCTTCCTGAGCTGGGAGCGCTGCTCGCGCACCTGCATCTCGAGGGGCGGCAGCAGCGACTTCACCCACGCCTCGGCGTCGCGTTCGGCGGCCGAGAACACCTCGCGCGACTTCGACACAACCGTGTCGAAGAAGCGCTGCATCAGCGCCCACTTGTCGGTGGTGAGGACCGCGAGCGCGCCGAATTGCGAACGGTACGCGGCCTCGGCGCGCTCCACTTCGGCGATGTAGGTGTCGAGCGAGAACGACATCGGCGGCGAGAGGCTCCAGCCCAGTTCCTCGGCGAAGCGCCGCTGCACGCCGATGACCATCTGTTCGATCTCGAGGGTCCTGGCGTTGGCGTCGCGCAGCATGTCGCGCAGGCCCGCGAAGTACGCCTTGACCGCAGAGGAGAGTTGCAGCGACAGCTGGCTGTGCTTCATCCGGCTGCGCGTGGCGAGCACATGGTCCCGCAGCGCGCTGACGCGCAGCGGCTTGAACATGTCTTCGGACAGCCGCGACAGGACGGCGCGCGCGGCGACGATCCGTCGCACCACGTCCTCGAACTCGCGCTGCTCCGCGTACGCGCGCCGCGTCATCCGCTCGATCGAACTCTGGTTCTTGCCCTGCAGCGAACGAAGCTCGTACAACTGTTCGATCACGCCGCGTTCGCGCGCCGACAGCGCCTGCCGCGCGTCCGACACCACGCGGTCGGCGGCCGTCACGGTCTGGTCGCGGACGATCTTCTGCTTGGCCGGCACCAGGAGATCGATCAGCGCTTCCTCGAGCTGCGGCAGCCGGCTCGCCTGCAGCAGGGCGTCATCGGCCTGCACCTTGGCGACGAGGCCCTTCTGTGCCGACACCGGAAAGACGCGCGTCGGCTCCAGGTCCAGCGTGGCGGCCGCGGCCTGGACCTGGCGCCCGATCTCGCGCTCGATCTCGTCCGTGGTCTTCAACGGATCCCACAGCCCGTCGATCTTGTTGAGAACGGCGATGTGGTTGCGATGACCCGCGTCGCCGACGACATGCCGCCAGACGTCGAGGTCGCTGCGGGTGACGCCGGTGTCTGCCGCGAGCACGAACAGCACCGCGTGCGCGCTCGGAACGAGCGACAGCGTCAGCTCAGGCTCCGCCCCGATCGCGTTCAGGCCCGGCGTGTCGAGGATCACGAGCCCCCGCTTCAGCAGCGGATGCGGGAAATTGATGATGGCGTGGCGCCACTTCGAGATCTCGACCATTCCGCCCGCGTCGATGGCGACGGCCTGGTCGGGATCGTCGGGATCGAACAGGCCGTAGCCACGCGCCTCCTCTACGCTCACCCGCGCCGTTTCGGCCACCATCTTGAAGGCCCCGAGCATTCCGTCCGGCGAACTCGTGTCGACCGGAAACACTTTCCACTCGTGGGCGAGCCGCTTGAAGTCGGACGTGGATCCGGCCCGGGCGCGGGTCTCGATCGGCAGCGCGCGGATGCAGGGCGGCAACGTCGCGTCGTACAGCAGTTCGGTCGGGCACATCGTCGTGCGTCCCGCTGCCGACGGAAGCACGCGCTTGCCGTACTCGGCGAAGAAGATCGCGTTGATCAGTTCGGACTTGCCGCGGGAGAACTCGGCGACGAAGGCGATGACGAGCTTGTCCTCGGCGAGGCGATCGAGCGCGAGGTCGAGGCGCCGCCCGACGTCGCCCTCGAGCATCTGCGTCTCGCTCATCCACTGGCGCAGGTCGACGATCGCCTTCGCCAGCGAGTCGCGCCAGTTGCCGTATTCCTCGAATCGGGACGCCAGGGGAGCCATGGTTGCGGCGGGCCGCCTTGAGCGCGCGACCCGAGCGCAATCTATAGCACGCGACCTCTGCGCGGCACAGTCACCCGAATGCAGAAGCAGGGGTCGATTGACGTGCGAGTTCGCTCGACCGGCGGGCCTCAGCGGCGCTGGCAACGGCGGCAGTAGTACGTCGCGCGCTGGCCCTGCACGATGCGCGCGATCGCGCCGCCGCAGGCCCGGCACGGCTGGCCGGCACGCTCGTAGACGAAGGCGTCGAGCATGAAGTAGCCCTCGGCTCCGTCGGCGCCGACGAAATCGCGCAGCGTGCTGCCGCCCACGGCAATCGCCTCGGCCAGCACCTCGCGAATCGCCGCGGCGAGCCGCTCGCAGCGCGCGGGCCCGAGATGCCGCGCCGCGAGCTTCGGGTTGATGCCGGCGCGGAACAGGCTCTCCGAGGCATAGATGTTCCCCACGCCCACGACGACGTCGCCGGCGAGCAGGACCTGCTTGATGGCCGCAGACCGGCCGCGTGTGCCGCGACGCAGCCAGGCGCCCCCGAACCGCGGATCGAACGGCTCGATTCCCAGGTTGGCGAGCAGCGGGTGCGACTCCACGGGTCCATCGGCGAGCGGGTGCCACAGCAGCGCGCCGAAGCGTCGCGGGTCGGTGAGACGAATGCAGTCTTCCGCAAGCAGCAGGTCGGCATGGTCGTGCCGTCCCGGGGTCGGAACGCCGCGGCGGCGGGGCAGGACGCGCCAGACCCCGGACATGCCGAGATGGGAGACCAGCACCCCGGTCGGCAGTCGCCACAGGAGATACTTTCCGCGCCGGTCGATGCGCTCGACCCGCTGGCCGACGAGATGGCTGGCGAGGTCGGCGGGAACCGGCCAGCGCAGGCGCCGGTCGCGGATCACGACATCCTCGATCACGCGGCCTTCGACGTGAGGCGCGAGGGCCCGTCGGGTGACCTCGACTTCGGGCAGTTCAGGCACGCGCGCCTCCGCGATCCGGCTCGCATCGTTCTGTTAATGTGCAACGTATCTTCATCGCCCCTCGCCACCGGTCTTGCTTCGCTGCCGTGGCCGTCCTGATGCCCGAGTCCCAGCTTCACCCAGCGCCGTTCGTCGTCCGCAGTGCGCGCTTCCTCGCCGGTGCCGTGAGTCTTGCGATTCTAGGTTGCGCGAGTCCCGGCTCCCGCGCGAGTGACGGCAGCGCGGTCCTCGCGCAGACGGCGCCGGCACCCGCCACCCCCGTTGAGCCCGCCAGGGCGGACGACGTCCCGGACATCGACCTTTCCGGCGCGCTGCTGTACCAGCTGATGGCGGCGGAAGTTGCGGCTCAGCGCGGGGAACTTGGCACGGCATACGCGGTTTACCTGAAGCTCGCTCGCGACACACGCGATCCGCGGCTCGCCCGGCGCGCCACCGAATTCGCGCTGCAGGGCCGCGCGCTCGGCGAGGCACTGGAAGCGGCGAAGCTGTGGCATCAACTCGCGCCGCGTTCCAGCGAAGCGGGCCAGACGGTGGCGATGCTGTACGCGGCCAGCGGCAAGTTCGACGAAGCCCATGCGCTCTTCAGCGAGCAGTTGAAGGTGGCAGCTCAGCCTGCGGAAGAACTGGGCCGCGTCCAGCGCGCGCTGACGCGCAGCCAGGATCGCGCGGGGGCCTTCGCGCTGCTCGAGCGGCTCGCGCAACCCTACGGCAAGACGGCCGAGGTGCGGCTGGTGCTCGCCAGTGGCGCGCAGGCAGCGGGGCTGAACAGCCGCGCGATCGAGGAAGCGAAGGCTGCCGTAGAGCTCGACCCGGACTCGGAGCGCGCCGCGCTCGCCGCGGCGCAGCTCATGCAGGCCAGCGATCGCCGCGGCGCCCTGGAGGTGCTGGCGCGCCACCTGGAGCGAAACCCGAAGGCGGCCGATCCGAGGCTGGCGTATGCGCGCCTGCTCATCGCCGACAAGCAGTACGCCGCCGCGCGCGGCCAGTTCGAACGCCTGCTGCAGGCGGACCCGAAGAACCCGGCTCTTGTCTATTCGATGGCGCTGCTGTCGATGCAGGGCAACCTCAAGGCCGATGCGCGCGACTACCTGCAGCGCTATCTCGCGCTGCTCGCGGAACCGGGCAACGAAGAGCGCGATGCCGACAGCGCCTACCTGAACCTCGCGCAGCTTGCCGAAGACGACCGGCAGTACGCCGAGGCCTTGAAGTGGCTGCGCAGGATCGAAGGCGGCGAGGAGTACCTGCCGGCGCGCGTTCGCGAGGCGTCCGTGCTCGCGAAGATGAACCGGCTCGAGGACGGCCGCAAGATGTTGCGCGACATCAAGCCGCAGTCCGACGACGAACGCGTGCAGCTCGTGATCGCGGAGGCGCAGCTGCTGCGCGACGCGAAGCGCCACGAGGATTCCTACGCGATGCTCGCGGATGAGCTCGCGAAGAGTCCAGACAACCTTGCGCTGCTCTACGACACGGCGATGGCGGCCGAGCGCACCAACCGGCTCGCCGAGATGGAGCGGCACTTGCGGCGCGTGATCGAACTCAAGCCGGACTATGCGCATGCCTACAACGCGCTCGGCTACACATTCGCCGATCGGAACACCCGACTGCCGGAGGCGCTCCAGCTGATCGAGAAGGCTCACGAGCTCAGCCCCTCCGATCCCTACATCCTCGACTCGCTCGGGTGGGTCTACTTCCGCATGGGCGACCTGAAGCGGGCGCGCGAGCACCTCGAGCGCGCCTACGAGGCGAAGCCCGAGGCGGAAGTGGCCATCCATCTCGCGGAGGTGCTGTGGGTGTCCGGCGACCAGAGCGGCGCGCGCAAGCTGCTGCGCGAAGTGCGCTCGCAGGAGCCGGACAACGAACTCCTCAAGTCGACCATCACCCGCCTTCGCATCGGGCTGTAGCGATGGCGGCATCGTGGCCGTCGCAAGGCGCGCGCGTCGCGCAACGGGCAACAGGACGCTGGCTCGTCGTGCTGTCCGTCATCCTGGTGGCGGGTTGCGCCACGGCGCCGGAGACGACTTCCGACCGTCTCTACACGGGGCGCTTCTCTGCGGTTGCCGTCCTGGGGGACAAGCGCGAAAGCGTTTCCGGACGATTCAGCGTGGAGGTGCGCGGCGATCGCCAGCGCGTCGATCTCGCGACGCCACTGGGCACGACGGTCGCGCGCATCGAGGTCGGCCCGGAGGGAGCGAGCGCGAGCGGCCCGGGGATGCAGGACGCGCGCGGGCCCGATGCCGATGCGCTGGCCGAGCAGTTGCTGGGATGGCGGCTCCCGGTCAGCGGACTGCCCGACTGGATCGAGGGCCGGCCCGTGCCGACGCGCCCCGCCGTGGTGGGGCACGACACAGGCCGGCTCGTGCTCATCGAGCAGGATGGCTGGACCGTGCGGATTGCCGAGACCTTCGCCGCCTCGGGTCGCCCACGCCTCATCGTCCTCGAACGCGCGGCATCACCGCTGGCGCCTGGAGTGATCCTGCGGCTCGTCGTCGACGACCCGGCCGCCTAGGCCCGGAGGAACGGCCGCGAAGAATCGAGGCCCCGTGCCGCGGGCCGCGCGCGCCGGGCCGCTAACATGAGCGCATGGAGTCTGCGCTCGGCCTGCCCGCCCCCGCGAAGCTGAACCTCTTCCTGCACGTGACCGGCCGTCGCGCGGACGGCTATCACACGCTGCAGACCGCGTTCCAGCTGATCGATCTCGCGGACTGGCTGGACTTCGAGCGACGCAGCGACGGAAAGATCGTGCGCGAAGGCGACCTCGGCTGGGACACCGGCGACGATCTGCCAGTGCGCGCGGCGCTGGCGCTGCGGCAGGCAACCGGTTGCCGCCTCGGCGCTTCGATCCGGGTGACGAAGAACATCCCCGCCGGCAGTGGCATGGGCGGAGGATCGTCGGATGCCGCCACCACGCTGATCGCGCTCAACCGCGTGTGGGGACTCGGACTCGCCCGCACCGACCTTGCCGCGATCGCGCTGCCGCTGGGTGCGGACGTGCCGTTCTTCCTGCTCGGCAGCAACGCCTTCGCCGAAGGCGTTGGCGAGGAATTGGAGGCGGTCATCACCCCGCCCGCGTGGTACGCGGTGATCTGGCCACAAGTGCATGTTTCCACTCGGGAAATCTTCTCGGACCCCGGTTTGACACGAAATACCAAACCCACGAAAATGGCGGACTTTTCTGTTGCAGTCGGGCTCCTTCCGCAGACACTTTTTGGCGCCAACGACCTGGAAGCGGTCGCGCGGCGTCGTTTCCCCGAGATCGAACAGGCCCTTGCGCAGTTGCGGCGCCACGGGCCGGCGCGAATGACGGGATCCGGGTCGGCAGTGTTCGCGCCGATGGCGTCGTCGGACGATGCGCGAAACGCGGTGGCAGAGTGCATGCCCCAGTGGCAACGCTGGGCAGTGCGAGGATTGAGCGATCACCCGCTCGCGGCCTGGTAAGGCGCAGGCGGGTGCGATCAAGGCAGTAGCAGCGCCGGAATCTCTTGAAGGTTTAGCGCTGGGGAGTCGCCAAGCTGGTTAAGGCAGCGGATTTTGATTCCGCCATTCGAGGGTTCGAATCCTTCCTCCCCAGCCACACAACAGGCCCCGTCGAGACGGGCATCGTGGCCGCCGGAATGTCGACGACGCATTGTCGGTGGGCGTTCCGGCGAGTTTGTTTCAGCGCGTGCGCCGAGGCGGCCGGTCACGCACGGGGTGAGCGGCGATTGCCGCTGCACGGGGAGCCGCGGACGCGGTGTTGACCATGGCCTTGCTGGTCCCTGACAACCTGATGGTATTCACGGGCAACGCGAATCCGCGTCTCGCCCAGACCGTGGCCCAGCACCTGAACATCCGGCTGGGCAAGGCGCAGGTGTCCAAGTTCTCCGACGGCGAAGTGACGGTCGAGTTGTTCGAGAACGTGCGCGGCAAGGACGTGTTCGTCCTGCAGTCGACCTGCCAGCCGACCAACGACAACCTGATGGAACTGATGATCATGGTCGACGCGCTGAAGCGCGCATCGGCCGGACGCATCACCGCCGCGATTCCGTACTTCGGCTATGCGCGGCAGGACCGCCGCCCGCGCAGCGCGCGCGTGGCGATCAGCGCCAAGGTCGTCGCGAACATGCTGCAGGTGGCGGGCGTGAACCGCCTGCTGGTGATGGACCTGCACGCCGACCAGATCCAGGGCTTCTTCGACATCCCGGTCGACAACATCTATGCGGCACCGATCCTGCTCGGCGACATCTGGAAGCACAACTACGACAACCTCGTCGTGGTGTCGCCGGACGTCGGCGGTGTGGTGCGCGCCCGCGCGATCGCCAAGCGCATGGATGCCGAACTCGCGATCATCGACAAGCGGCGGCCGCGCGCGAACGTCGCCGAGGTGATGCACATCATCGGCGAGGTCGAGGGCCGCAACTGCGTGATCATGGACGACATGGTCGACACCGCGAACACGCTGTGCCAGGCTGCGCAGGCCCTGCGCGAGCGCGGGGCGCTGCGCGTGATGGCCTACGCGACGCACCCTGTCCTGTCGGGCAAGGCCATCGAGCGGCTCAACAACTCGGTGCTCGACGAACTCGTCGTCACCGACACGATCCCGCTGTCGGACGAAGCGCAGGCGTGCACGAAGATCCGGCAGCTGTCGTGCGCGGCGCTGTTCGGCGAGACGATCTCGCGCATCGCGCGGGAGGACTCGGTGAGCTCCCTGTTCATCGAATAGCGGGCGGGCAAAAGTACACACCTACTTTTGCCCGATCTAATTGGAAAGAGTCCGCTGGCGAAGCCAGTCGGGCTTTTTGATGGTAAGGGCAACGCAGAAGCGTTGCCACCGACGCGGATGGTCCGCGTCGAGCAAACGGCAGTGGTGACTGGTCGCGGTCCGCTGCCACAACTGGAGAAGCAAATGAAAGTCGTAGCAACCACACGCAACGCGCAAGGGACGGGTGCGAGCCGCCGTCTGCGCCACCTGGGCAAGGTGCCGGGAGTCCTGTACGGCGGCAAGGCCGACGCCCAGGCGATCGAGGTCGACCACAACAACCTCTTCCATGCGCTGCGCAAGGAGAAGTTCCACGCGTCGATCCTCGACATGGAACTCGACGGCAAGAGCGAGCGCGTGCTGCTGCGCGCGTTCCAGATGCACCCGTACAAGCCGCAGGTTCTTCACATCGACTTCCAGCGCGTCGCCGAGGACCAGAAGATCCACATGCGCGTCCCGCTGCACTTCGTGGGCCAGGACAGTTCGCCGGCAGTCAAGGTCTCGGGCGGCCTGATCAACCACGTGAGGTCCGACATCGACGTCGCGTGCCTGCCGAAAGACCTGCCGGAGTTCATCGAGGTCGACCTGTCCGAGCTCAAGGCGCACGAGACCGTGCGCGTGCTCGACCTCAAGCTTCCCGCCGGCGTCGCGCCGGTGCTGAAGGGCAAGGAGAACCCGGTCATCGTCGCCGTCAGCACGCACGGCGAAGCGGCGGAAGAAGAGGCGACGGCCGCACCGGCCGCGGCCGATGTGCCGGCAACCGCCCAGAAGGCACCGCCCCAGCCCGCCGAGGCAGCCAAGGGCGGCAAGGAAGCCAAGGGCGGCGACAAGAAGAAGTAATCCGACTGAAGGCAGCGCCGGGCCGGCGCTGGCGCTGCGGCACAATCGGGCCCGTTGTCGAAGTTCGGCAACGGGCCTTTTCTTTGCACGATGACAGATACCATCGACCACAGCGCGCGGATTCGCCTCATCGTCGGGCTCGGCAACATCGGGCCGGAGTACGCGGAGACACGGCACAACGCGGGGTTCTGGTTCGTCGACGCCGTCGCCGGCGACCTCGGCGCGCGCTTCTCGCATGAGCGCAAGTTCAGCGGCGACGTCGCGCGCGCGAAGGTGGGCGGCACCGACCTGTGGCTGCTCAAGCCGTCGACCTACATGAACCGGTCCGGACAGTCCGTCGTCGCGCTCGCGCTGTTCTACAGGATCCTGCCCCACCAGATCCTGCTGGCGCACGACGAGCTCGACCTGCCGCCCGGCAGCATCAAGCTGAAGCTCGGTGGCGGCACCGCGGGGCACAACGGATTGAAGGACACACAGGCGCGGATGTCGACGCCCGAGTTCTGGCGGCTGCGCATCGGCATCGGGCATCCCCGCGCGCTGCAGCTCGAGCAGGACGTCGCCGACTTCGTGCTGCACCGTCCGCGCAAGGACGAGGCGGCGCTGATCGACGCGGCGATCGAGCGCGGCCGGGGCGTCGTCGACCATCTGGTCGGCGGCAGGTTCGAGGCGGCAATGCTGAAGCTGCATACGCGCTGAAGTCCCGCGCCGACATGTCCGACCTGCTCGACATCCGCCTCGGGGCGGAAGCGCGTCGACGCATCGCGTCGGACGGCCTGGCGCCCGAAACCATTCGCTGCATGCCGGCCGCCGCGGGCGGGCCCAAGGGCCTGGCGCTGCTGCCGTTCGATCGACTGTTCGCGCGCGAGTGGCTGCCGCGCGTGCGCTCGATGGAACTCGTCGGCGCGTCGATCGGGGCATGGCGCATGGCGTCGCTCGCGCAGGGCGATCCCATCGCGGCGCTCGACCGACTGCAGCACGCGTACGTGCGCGAGCAGAACTACGGGGAGCGGCCGTCGCCGTCGCAGGTGGCTTCCGTCTGCCGCGGTCTCGCCCGCTCGGTCTTCTGTGCGCCCGACCTGGCGCTGCGTTCCGGCATGGCTCTGTCGGTGATCACGGCGCGGGCGCGCGGCGCGCTGGCCGATGACCGTTCGAAGCTCGCGTTCGGGCGCGTCGCGCTCGTCAACGCCGCGTCGCGCCGCTGGCTGGCCAACCACATGGAACGCGTCGTCTTCCACGCCGGCGCACCCTCCAGGCTGCCGCCCGCCTTCGACGCCTTCGGCGCGACGCAGATCGCGCTCACGCGCGACAACATCGAGGATGCGCTGCTCGCCTCGGGCTCGATCCCGCTCGTGTGCGATCCGGTCCGTGACGTACTGGCCGCACCGCCCGGTGATTACTGGGACGGCGGCCTGATCGACTACCACCTGCTGCTGCCTTACGACCGCTACGACGGCATCGTGCTGTATCCGCACTTCGTTCCGTACGTGACGCCCGGGTGGCTCGACAAGTTCCTGCCGTGGCGCAAGCGTCCGCGACGCCACCACTGGCTCGCCAACGTCGTCCTGATCGCGCCGTCGCGCGCCATGCTCGATCGCCTGCCGAACCGCAGGCTGCCCGACCGCAGCGATTTCTACAGGTACGGACTGGATCACGCCGCGCGCATCGGCGCGTGGGAACGAGCGATCGCGGAGTCAGAACGGTTCGCCGAGGCCGCGCTCGCCTGGTTGAGTCGCCCCGACCTGTCAGTGGCCCGACCGCTCTAGCCACGGCGCCACTCGGCCCGCGCCCCGCGTCGACCGCGGAGTCTTCAATCCAGCGTCCGCTCCATGACGAGTTCGCCGTCGTCCTCCACGCCGGTGTACCGAAATCCGAGCGACCGGTAGAAGCGGCTGAGCGGGTCCGCGCCCTTGACGTGGGACACCAGCAACCGCCGCGCGCCGGGGCGGGTCCGCACATGCTCAACGAGGGTTTCGACCGCCGCTCGTCCGTACCCCTTGCCCTGATGCGACTTGTCGATCATGAGTCGCCAGAGGAAGAAGTCCGGGTCGTCCGCCTTCTCGGCCAGCGTGGGGTCGTACAGCATCACGAAGCCGACGAGCCGGTCGTCGTCGTACACGGCACGGAACCACGCCTCGCCCTGGAAGTGCGCCTGCGCGATCGACACCGCGTTCGGCGCGACCTGCCTGCCTTCGTCGCCCGCGTCCAGCTTGCAGACGGCGAAAACGGTGTCGCGAGTGACCTCTCTGAGCCGGACCGTCATGGAGTTCGCTCCGTTTGGGCCAGCTTGCGATAATCCCACCTTTGCGCCCTTTCCGGCGCGTCCCCAAGGTTTCCCCCATGGCACTGAAATGCGGCATCGTCGGGTTGCCGAACGTCGGCAAGTCGACGCTCTTCAACGCGCTCACCAAGGCCGGCATCGCGGCAGAGAACTATCCGTTCTGCACCATCGAGCCGAACGTCGGCATCGTCGAGGTGCCCGATCCGCGCCTCACCGCGCTCGCCGGCATCGCGAAGCCGGAGAAGGTGCTCCCCGCGACGGTGGAGTTCGTCGACATCGCCGGGCTGGTCGCGGGAGCGAGCAAGGGTGAGGGCCTTGGCAACCAGTTCCTCGCGAACATCCGCGAGTGCGACGCGATCGCGCACATCGTTCGCTGCTTCGACGACCCCAACGTGATTCACGTGGCGGGCAAGGTCGACCCGGTGTCCGACATCGAGGTGATCAACACCGAGCTCGCACTGGCCGACCTGCAGACGGTCGACAAGCAACTGGCGAAGTACACCAAGGTCGCCAAGACCGGCCAGGGCCCGGATGCCAAGGAAGCGAAGCGCCTGGTGGACGCGCTGGAGAAGATCCAGCCCGCGCTGAACGAGGCGCGGCCGGTGCGCAGCGTGGACCTCTATCCGGAGGAGCGCGAAGTGATCCGGCCGCTCTTCCTGCTCACGGCCAAGCCGACGATGTACGTCGCGAACGTCGAGGAACACGGCTTCGTCGACAACCCGCTGCTCGACAAGGTGCGTGAGCACGCCGCGCGGGAAGGTGCGCCGGTCGTCGCGGTCTGCGCGAAGGTCGAGGCGGAGATCGGCGACATGTCGGACGAGGACAAGGGCGTCTTCCTGGCCGACATGGGGATGGACGAGCCGGGGCTGAACCGCGTGATCCGCGCGGCCTACACGCTGCTCGGCCTGCAGACCTACTTCACGGCCGGTCCCAAGGAAGTGCGCGCCTGGACCGTCGTGCGCGGCGCGACGGCGCCCCAGGCGGCCGGCGTGATCCACACCGACTTCGAGAAGGGCTTCATCCGCGCCGAGACGATCGCGTTCGACGACTACGTCCGCTACAAGGGCGAGGCCGGTGCGAAGGAGGCCGGGCGGATGCGGCTGGAAGGCAAGGATTACGTCGTCCACGACGGCGACGTGATGCACTTCCGGTTCAACGTCTAGCGTTTCCGGGGGCAAATCGAAGGGTGAGTGGGATACTGGGGACCCGCTCGCCCGTCCCTTCATGCGCATGCCCGCCACCATTTCCCGCCTCCTGCTCTATCCGGTCAAGGGCTGCCGGGGCCTCGCGCTGCGCTCGGCGCGCTTGGCACCCACCGGGCTGGCCGTCGGCGACATCGGGGACCGCGAGTGGGTCGTCGTCGACGACCACGACGAGTTCCTGAGCCAGCGCGAGTTCCCGAAAATGGCGCTGATCGAGACGCGCCTGCTGGCCGGCGCGCTGCGCCTGTCCGCGCCCGGGATGCCGCCGCTCGACGTCCCGTTCGAGTCGGAAGGCGACGTCGTGCGCGTGCGCGTGTGGGACGACGAACTGGACGCAGTCAGCCAGGGGAACCTCGCAGACCGGTGGTTCAGCGATTTCCTCGGACGGCGCGCGCGGCTGATGCGGTTCGACCCGCTCGCCCGGCGCACCTCGAGCCGGCGGTACACCGGCGCCACCGAGGCGCCGTACAAGTTCGCCGACGCGTTCGCGCTGCTCGTGACGAGCGAAGCTTCGCTCGCCCACCTCAACGCGCGGCTGAAGACGAAGGGCCATGCGCCGGTCGACATCGATCGCTTCCGGCCGAATGTCGTGGTCGACGGCGTCGACGCGTTCGAAGAGGACTACGTGCGCGAGGCGCGGATCGGCGATGCGGTGATCGAGCTGGTGAAGCCCTGCGTGCGCTGCACGGTCCCGAGCGTCGATCCGGCGCGCGGCGAACAGGGCTTCGAACCGGGCGACACCCTCGCGGCCTATCGCAACGACGCGCGGGCCGGCGGCGTCACGTTCGGCGTCAACGGCATCGTGGCGGGCGGCGCCGGAAGCGAGCTGCGGGTCGGCGACGAGGTCGCGCTCACGCTCCGCTTTTGAGCGCCGCCGGTGGCGGCATGCCGGAGTAGGTCCACTTCCGCCACGCGCGCTCGAGCGGCCCCTGGCCGAAGCGTCGCAGCCACCAGTGGCTCAGCGCGAGCTGTGCGGCGAAGATCGCGAGCCCCAGCGCCGCGGTCTCCGCGTAGCCGAGGCGGGGCGCCAGCGCGAAGCCCCAGCCGGACAGCAACGCCCCCATGGCGATGGACTGCAAAAGGTAGTTCGTGAGCGGCATGCGTCCCGCTGGCGATAGCCAGCGAACCAGTGCCGGCGATGCATGCCGGAGGAACAGCGCGGCGTAGGCGAACGACAAGGTCGCTCCGAGCGCTCCCGGCACCGCGGCCACGGCGGAGTAGGCGCCGAGCCCGAACATCTCCGCCTCCGTGTACAGCAGCACTCCGTAGGCAAGTGCCGACGGCAGTCCGACCACGAGTCCGATCACGAGTGCCGTGCGCCACGCAGGCGAGGAGCGGTCCGCCAGCCAGCCCGCACGCTGCGCGAGCATGCCGGTCAGCATGAGCGCAACGACCATCGGAAGGCCGATCAGGTTGGCGAACACGATGTCGACGAACAGGCTCACGCGCGTCGGCAGCTGCGCGAGATAACCCTCGCCCGTGAAGACGGCGAAGTTGGCTTCCAGTTCGCTGGCCAGGTCGATCGGGTCCGGCACGCTGCCAGCCACAGCCCACGTCAGCACGGCGGTCAGCGCGAGCGCGCCGCTCCACCAGACGACGACGGCGCGCCGCAGCGCCGCCAGTGCGCGCCCGTCGTACAGCAGCAGGACCAGGCCGGCGACCGCGTACATCTGCGTGATGTCCCCGAAATAGAACAGCACGCCGTGCAGGATCCCGAAGGCAAGGAGGAAGTGCATGCGGCGCCGGAACACGGCGTGCGGCGCCGAAGTCAGGTTGCGCAGCCTGGCGAGCAGCAGCGCGAAGCCCGCGCCGAACAGCATGGCGAACAGGGGCAGGAACTTCGTGTTGACGAACGTGGCGACTAGGAAGAACACTGCGCCGTCGAACGCGGTCGCGTCGTCCAGCAGGTACCCGGCCGGACTCGTGCCGCCCCAGACAAAGGACTGGATGTTGACGAGCAGGATGCCGAGCAGCGCGAGTCCGCGCAGGGCGTCGATCCGGTCGTCCCGGCCGGGATTCGCGACGGTCATGGGCAGGTCGGAGCCGCCTGCGCGCCCCGCTGGACCGCTACTCGGCTTCGTGCGCGCTCGATCCCATCTGCGCGAGCTTGGCGTGCAGCCACTTCTCGACCGACGGGAAGACGAACTTGCTGACGTCGCCGCCGAGCTGGGCGATCTCGCGCACGATCGTTCCCGAGATGAACTGGTACTGGTCCGACGGCGTCAGGAACATCGTCTCGACGTCCGGCAGCAGGTAGCGATTCATGCCGGCCATCTGGAACTCGTACTCGAAGTCCGAGACCGCGCGCAGGCCGCGCACGATCACGCGGGCGTTCTGGTCGCGCACGAAGTCCTTCAACAGTCCGCGGAATCCGGCGACCTCGACGTTGGGGTAGTGCGACAGGACTTCGCGTGCGATCTCGATCCGCTCGTCCAGCTTGAAGAAGGGCTGCTTCGCGCGACTGTCCGCGACGCCGACGACGAGCTTCGAAAACAACCCGGCTGCGCGCCGCACGAGGTCCTCGTGCCCGCGCGTCAGCGGATCGAACGTCCCGGGATAGACCGCAATCACCATCGTTGTTCTCCTGGCCCGCGGGTCCCGCAGCCGCGCGGATTATGCCCTCTGAAGCAGGTGGAAGTGCACCTGCCCCGCCCGTCCCGCCCTGACGATGCGCAAGCCGCAAGCGGCGGCGGCTTCCTCGTCCAGCGGCGCCCCGCTCTCCGCGTAGATCGACCCTTCGGCGGAGACCAGCCGCGCCGCTGCCCGCACGGCCGGCTCGAGCAGGTCCGAATCGAACGGCGGGTCAAGGAAGACCACATCGAAGGACTGCTCGCGCGCATTCCGGGCGAATGCGAGCGCTTCGCCCCGCACGATCGTGACCGAGTCCGCGGCCAGTTTCTGCTTCGTGCGCCGCAGCTGCGCCTCGAGCACAGGGTTGCGCTCGACCAGCGTGATGCTCGCCGCGCCGCGGGAGGCCAGTTCGAATCCGAGGGCACCGGTTCCGGCGAACAGATCCAGCCCGGAGATGGCAGAAAAGTCGGGGGTGAAGTGCGCGAGCCAATTGAATACCGTCTCCCGCACACGGTCGGGCGTGGGGCGCAGCCCGGATGCATCGACGACGGCGAGCGGGGTCCGCTTCCACTGCCCGCCGATGATCCGGACACTCGCCGGGGTGCTCGACAACCGCCCGCCGGGACGCGAAGTGCCCTTTGATACACTGGCTGCGCCCGGTCGCGTCACTCGTGTTTCGCGCCGCGGCCCGCCCGGCTCCTCCGGTTTTCCCTCTCGCTTCCCCCGCATTTTTTGATGATAAGCCCCGCGTCCGGCGCCAAAGGTGGGTGGCTGTCCCGTCTCAAGGACGGACTGACCAAGACCCGCGTCAACATCGTCGGACTGTTCTCGGGCGGCGTCGTCGACGAGAATTTCCTCGAGGAACTCGAGATGGCGCTGATCGGCGCCGACGTCGGCGTCACGACTTCGGCCCGCCTCAT
>JBFZCF010000001.1:0-46550 GCA_041308065.1 Burkholderiales bacterium | reverse complement strand
TTGAAGATCTCGCCCTCGTCCAGGCCCAGCGACTCGACGATGTACTGGTAGGCGTGGGTGTGGATCGCCTCCTCGAAGGCCTGGCGAAGCAGGAACTGGCGGCACTCCGGCGCCGTGATGTGCCGGTAGGTACCCAGGACGATGTTGTTGGCGGCCAGCGAGTCGGCCGTGACGAAGAAGCCGAGGTTGCGCCTGATGACGCGGCGCTCGTCATCGGTCAGCCCGTTCGGGTCCTTCCACAGCGCGATGTCCCGCGACATGTTGATCTCCTGCGGCATCCAGTGATTCGCGCAGGTCGCGAGGTACTTCTCCCAGGCCCACTTGTACTTGAACGGGACGAGCTGGTTGACGTCGGTCTGGCCGTTGATGATCCGCTTGTCGGCGGCGTTCACGCGGCGCATGTCCGGCGCGGCCGGGTCCGCCGCGATCGGCGCGCCACTCGCCACGGGCCGGGCAGCCGGTGCGACCGGCTGCAGGCCGGGCATCGGGACCGCGGAGGATTGAGGGGTCGGTGTTTCGTCCCACGCCAGCATGTTCTTGCTTCTCCTTCGTTTCGTTACTGGCAGGCTTCGCAGTCCGCGAAACCGGGATCGCCGGGCTTGAGCATGCAGGCCTTGCCTTCGGGTTCGGGCATCGCCGCGATTCCCGCCATGCCGCCATCGCTCGGGACCGCGTTGAGCTGCCCGGTGCGCGTGGTGGTGGACTTCTCCGCGTGGGTCGCCCCGATCGTGCGCAGGTAGTAGGTCGTCTTGAGGCCGCGCTGCCAGGCGAGCCTGTAGGTCTCGTCGAGCTTCTTGCCGGAGGCGCCTGCCATGTAGATGTTGAGCGACTGGGCCTGGTCGATCCACTTCTGCCGGCGCGCCGCGCACTCGATCAGCCAGCCGGGCTCGACCTCGAACGCCGTCGCATACAGCTGCCGGATCTCGGCGGGAATGCGATCGATCCTCGCCAGCGACCCGTCGAAGTACTTCAGGTCGGCGACCATCACTTCGTCCCACAGGCCCAGCCTCTTCAGGTCGCGCACCAGGTGTTCGTTCACGACCGTGAACTCGCCGGACAGGTTGGACTTGACGAACAGGTTCTGGAACGTCGGCTCGATGCAGGCGTCGACGCCGATGATGTTGGAGATCGTTGCCGTCGGCGCGATCGCCACGCAGTTGGAGTTCCGCATGCCGTGCTGCCCGATGCGCGCACGCAGGGCGTCCCAGTCCATCGTCGAGCTCATGTCGACCTCGACGTAGCCGCCGCGCTGCTCGGCCAGGATCTTCAGGCTGTCCTGCGGAAGGATCCCGCGGTCCCACAGCGAGCCGCCGAAGGACGAGTAGCGACCGCGCTCCTCGGCCAGTTCCGTCGACGCCCAGTAGGCGTAGTAGCAGACGGCCTCCATGCTGCGATCGGAGAACTCGACCGCCGCCTCGGACGCGTACGGCGTCCGCATCATGTGCAGGCAGTCCTGGAATCCCATGATCCCGAGGCCGACCGGGCGGTGGCGCGCATTGGAGTTGCGCGCCTTCGACACCGCGTAGTAGTTGATGTCGATGACGTTGTCGAGCATCCGCATCGCCGTGCGGATCGTCTTCTTCAGCTTGGCCTGGTCGAGTTCGTAGCCGCCCTTGCCGTCGGGCTTCATGTGCGCCGGCATGTTGACGGAGCCCAGGTTGCAGACTGCGATCTCGCTGTCGGAGGTGTTCAGCGTGATCTCGGTGCACAGGTTGGAGCTGTGGATCGTGCCGACGTGCTGCTGCGGCGAGCGCAGGTTGCAGGCGTCCTTGAACGTGATCCACGGATGCCCGGTCTCGAACAGCATGGAGAGCATCTTTCTCCAGAGGGACAGCGCGGGCAGCTTCCTGAAGAGCTTCAGTTCGCCGCGCGCGGCCTTGTCCTCGTACCGCACATAGGCCTCCTCGAACGCCCGGCCGGTCTTGTCGTGCAGGTCGGGGCAGTCCGACGGCGAGAACAGCGTCCAGTCGCCGCCTTCCATCACGCGCTTCATGAACAGGTCGGGAATCCAGTTGGCCGTGTTCATGTCGTGCGTGCGCCGGCGGTCGTCGCCGGTGTTCTTGCGCAGTTCCAGGAACTCCTCGATGTCGAGGTGCCACGTCTCCAGGTAGCAGCACACCGCGCCCTTGCGCTTGCCGCCCTGGTTGACGGCGACCGCGGTGTCGTTGACGACCTTGAGGAACGGCACCACGCCCTGGCTCTTGCCGTTCGTGCCCTTGATGTGCGAGCCGAGCGCCCGCACCGGGGTCCAGTCGTTGCCGAGGCCGCCCGCGTACTTGGCCAGCAGCGCGTTCTCCTTGATGGCCTCGTAGATGCCGTCCAGGTTGTCCGAGACCGTCGACAGGTAGCACGACGAGAGCTGCGAGTGGCGCGTGCCGCTGTTGAACAGCGTGGGCGTCGAGCTCATGAAGTCGAACGTCGACAGCACCTCGTAGAACTCGATCGCCCGCTCCTCGCGGTTGACTTCGTTCAGGGCCAGGCCCATGGCGACCCGCATGAAGAACGGTTGCGGAAGCTCGAAGCGGCGCCCGTCGTGGTGCAGGAAGTAGCGGTCGTAGAGGGTCTGCAGGCCGAGGTAGTCGAACTGGAGGTCCCGGTCGGCGTTCAGGGCCGCGCCCAGTCGCGCGAGGTCGTACTGGCCGAGCCGCTCGTCCAGCAACCCGGCCTCGATCCCGTACTTGATGAAGCGGGGGAACGACTCCGCGTACCGCGTCCGCATCTCCGCCTGCCCGATCTCCTCTCCCAGCACCTCGGCCCGGACCGTGTGCAGCAGCAGCCGGGCGGTCACGTACGAGTACGCAGGGTCCTTCTCGATCAGCGCGCGCGACGCGAGGATGGCCGACTTCCAGACCTCCTCCAGCGGCACGCCGTCGTAGACGTTCTTGACGGTCTCCGAGAGGATCGAGTCGGGCGTCACGTAGTCCGACAGTCCCTCGCACGCCGAGCGCACGACGGCCTCGATGCGGGGCAGGTCGAGCGGCACGCGGTTGCCGTTCTCGATCATCGTGAGCTTCGGCGCCGGGGCATCGGTCCGGGCCGACCCTTCCCGCGCGCGCTCCTGCGCACGGCGCTCACGGTAGAGGACGTAGGACCGGGCGACGTCGTGTGCCCCGTCGCGCATCAGAGACAGCTCAACCTGGTCCTGCACATCCTCGATGTGGAACGTGCCGCCGGCCGGCTGCCGGCGCATCAGTGCCTGGACCACGTGGCCAGTGAGCTTCTCGACCTGCTCGCGGATGGCCGCCGACGCGGCGCCCTGGCCGCCTCGAACCGCGATGAAGGCCTTCGTCATCGCCACCGCGATCTTGGAAGGCTCGAAGGCCACGACCGCGCCGTTGCGACGGATGACCTTGTAGTCGGCGTAGGACGTCGCGCGCACTCCGCCCGCGACCATCCCCTCCCGGAACTCAGTTGCCTCGATCCCGCGGAAACCGACTCCCGCGGCAGCGCCGCCTGCCGCCTCCTGATACTGCATGCGTCCTCCGAATCCTGTCTGGTGATCCGGAGCCGACAGCCCTGCGTGTCACGACGACACACAATCCCTAGTCAGCCCCGCTCTGCGTTTTGCAACCGCCGCGACCGCCCTGATGCCCGGCGCCGTGTTGAGTCTCCTGCGCGCCGCTTCCGTCGATGAGTCCGCCGCGCCCGCCATCCGAACACAAGATATTGTGGTCTCTCGTGTCTACGGCACTATTTGTTGTGTGCCGGATCATAGGCAAATTATTTTTTTGGTCAACAGAAGAGTGACGCGCGATGCGCGGCAGGCCGCTTCGATCTCCCGACGCAAGCCGCCGGGAAGCCGCTATCGAGCGGACACGCGCGCGGAGGGAAGGCAGACGGAGGCGGGAAGCGCGAGCCGGGCCCAGTCGAAGAAGGGACCGGGATCGGTCTTGCGGCCGCCGGCGATCTCGCTGTGCCCGCACACCGCGCGCACCGGGTACTCGCCGAGGACCGCTGCGAGCACCTCATCGAGCGCCGCATACTGAGCGTCGGTGAAGGCGTCGAAGTCGCTGCCCTCGAGCTCGATGCCTATGGAGAAGTCGTTGCAGCGCGGACGCCCGTTGAACTCGGAAGCGCCGGCGTGCCAGGCGCGACGGTCGAACGAAGCGAACTGGGTGATGGTCCCGTCGCGTTCGATCAGGATATGGGCGGACACCCGCGCACCGGCGACTTCCGCGAAGAACGGATGCGCGCACGGATCGAGGCAGTTGGTGAACAGCGCGTGCACGTTGCGCCGGCCGTACTCGCCGGGCGGCAGGCTGATGTTGTGGATGACGACGAGTTCAACGCGCTCGCCGGCCGGTCGATCGTCGACGTTCGGCGTCGGCAGGCGGGCAACGCCCTGCAGCCAGCCATCGATCACCCGCTTCATCGCGGAGTCCCGGGCGCCGCGGACGACGAAGTCACTTGATCGCCAGGCGCTGCATGCGATAGCGCAACTGCCGGAACGTGATCCCCAGCAGTTGCGCCGCGGCCGTCCGGTTGTGGCGAGTGCGCTCCAGCGCGCGGTGGATGGCGTCGCGCTCGAGCGAGTCGAGGTACGAAGGCAGGGACGATGGCACGCCATCGACCACGGTGAAGACGCCGTGCGCTGCGGGCTCGCCGGCCTCCGACGGGCCGGCGCCCGGTTCGTCCGCGCGCACCGGCGCCGCATCGGGGGGAGTGTCCGTGTCCAGCCCCGGCAGCATCAGGTCGTCCTCCAGCAGGAGGTCGTCCCGGGCGAGGGCCACCGCGCGCTCGAGGATGTTCTCGAGTTCCCGCACATTGCCCGGGAAGCGATGGCCGCGAAGCGCGGCGACGGCTGCGGGGGACAGCCGGGCCGGCGCCCGACCAGTCCGCTCGGCGATCCGGGCAAGGATCGCACTGGCGAGCTGCGGCACGTCGTCGAGCCGATCGCGCAGCGGCGGCACGCGCACTTCGATGACGTTCAGGCGGTAGAACAGGTCCTGCCTGAACCGTCCCTGCGACACCAGCGCCGCCAGGTCCTGGTGCGTTGCGCTGACGATCCTCACGTCGACCGGATCTTCCGACGAGGCGCCGACCTTGCGGACCCGGCGCTCCTGAATCGCACGCAGCAGCTTGACCTGCATCGCCAGCGGAAGCTCGGCGACCTCGTCGAGGAACAGCGTGCCCCCGGCCGCCGCCTGGAAGAATCCGTCGCGGTCGCGGTCGGCTCCGGTGAACGCACCCTTGCGGTATCCGAAGAACTCGGCCTCCATCAGAGTCTCGGGAATCGCGCCGCAGTTCACCGGCACGAATGGCTGGAGACGTCGGCTCGAGGCGTCGTGGATCGCCCTCGCCGCCAGTTCCTTGCCGCTGCCCGATTCCCCGTGGATCATCACGGGGGCCATGCTGTTGGCAAGCCTCACGATGATCCCGCGCAACTGCCGCATGGCCGGCGCGTCACCGGTGAGGCGTGCCAGTGCAGGCAGCTCCGATGCATCCACTTCCCCGGCAGCGCCGGCTTTCACGGCGGAGCGCACGAGCATGCGCAACTGCTCGACGTCGACCGGTTTCGTCAGGTAGTCGAATGCGCCGGCCTTCAGCGCCGCCACCGCATTCTCCGCGCTGCCATAGGCCGTGATGACCGCGATCGGCGGACCTGCCGACCGCGCGACGTCGCGCACGAGATCCAGCCCGGTTCCATCGGGCAGCCGCATGTCCGTCAGGCACAGCGAGTAGCGCCGCTCGCTGAGCCGCGCGCGCGCCACGCAGACCGACTCGGCCGTGTCCACGTCGAGGCCCAGGCGAAGCAGCGTCAGCGACAGGAGTTCGCGCAGATCCGCCTCGTCGTCGACGACAAGAACGGCCGGCACCCGGCCCGGCAGGGCGGTCGTTCCGGATGCAGGCGGCAGCTCGTTCATGAGAGCGGGATCGTGTCGAGGAAGCCTTGCAGGTCGGCGCCCTGCGTGGAGCCGCGGTCGAACTTCAGCAGGAATCCGTCGCGCGCCGACCCGTCGAGTTCACGGCGTGTGGCGTAGCCCAGCTCTGCCCGATTGGTCACGCAAAACTCCCGCGCCAGATACAAGCCCAGGCCCGTGCCCTGCGACCGGGTCGTGTAAAACGGTTCGAACAGCGCCGGGCGGGTGTCGAGCGGCACGCCGGGCCCGTCGTCGAACACCCAGAGCTGCGAGCGGTCGCCCTCCGGCGACGTCTCGATCAGGATCGTGACCGACCCGTCCTGTCCGGACGCATACCTCAGCGCATTGTCGACGAGGTTGTACAGCACCTGCCGCAGGTGGGATTGCTCGAATTTGACGTGCAATCCCGGCGGTGCGTCAACCTTGATCGCACCCTCGCCAAGCCCCCTGTCGCGCACGAATTCCTGAAGGAACTGGCGGACGAAAGCGGCGATCTCCAGCTGGTCGCCGAGCGGCGGCTCGCGCCGGGCAACGCGGAGCACGTCCTCCACGAGCCGGTTCAGGCGATTCGTATTCTCGTTCACGATGACCGCCAGCCGCTTCAGCACCGGATCGGCGGCATCCTCGCCCAGCAACTGGCCGGCGTGACTGATCGCCGCCAGCGGATTGCGGATCTCGTGCGCGATCGAAGCGGTGAGGCGTCCCATCGCCGCGAGTTTCAACTGCTGGGCCCGATCCTCGATGTCACGTACGTCCTCCATGAAGATCAGGAACTCGTCGCCGGCCGTGGAAGCCGGTCGCGCGAACCGCGCCCTGATCCTCGGCTCCGTGCCGCGCGCCGGTTCCGCGCCAGCCGGCGCCGCGCCGGACCAGCCACCCTCGCCGCGCCCGCTGTCCAGCCACGAAACGAAAGCCGCGGCCAGTTCGCGGGCCTCCGCGCGATCCGCAAGGCGGGTACCGGTGAGCTGGGCCTCGGCGGCAAGACCCAGCATCAGTCGCGCCGCCCGGTTGTTCGCGCGCACGTACGTCGTCCGATCGACCACGATCACGCCCTGCTCCATCTGCGCGATGACGAGCCGGTTGATAGCGAGCTGGTTCTGCAGGTCGCGTCCGCGTGTGCGCGCCAGCCGCTCCTGCTGCGCCAGTCGGGAGCTCAGCGCGCGCAGCAGGGCAGTCACTGCGAAGAGCGCCGCTCCGTACACGCCGGCCTGGAACAGGAGCGGGTCAGACGAGCCTCGCGCGATCGAGCGCACGCCAGCGTCGGCCAGGATCGTCAGCACGGCCAGCGCGCAGATGAAGAACACGAGCAGCGACGGCAGCAGCAGCGAGGCGCCGGCCAGCGGCAGGAGGAACAGGATGACCCACCCCGACGCGACGCCACCCCCGGTCACCACGAGTACGCCGATCGCGACCAGGTCGAGCACCAGCTGACCGATGACCTGCGCGAGGAACCGCCGATGAACGTAGAGGGCGAGGCCGGCGAACGCCGCCCCCGCCATGAAGTAGGCGAGCGACGTCAGCAGCACCCACTGCGGCTCGCCCGGGGCCAGGAGCGGTCGCACGCCGGAAGCGGCGCTCGCGAGCACCAGTGCGCTTGCAACGATGACGCGCGTGCTCGCGAAATACTCCAGCGTGCGCCAGGGCGCCGTGTCGGGGTCGTCGAGCGAACGGCCGGGCAGCGTGTCGACGTTGCCGCCCGCGCCGGAGGTCACCCCGGCGGCAGCGTCAGGCTGCGGGCGGGTTCCGGCGGTGCTCTTCACAGCAGAAGTACCGGTCGCCCAGGGGCAGGGCCTCCTGGCGCGGCAGGTGCAGCCCGCACGTCGCGCAGCTGACCATCGCCTGGGGAACCTGCTGCTGCTCCTGGCCGGTGGCGCCGCGATTCCTGCCACGCCTCTGCACGGATCGCCACACCACGTAGACGACGGCCGCAAGCAGCAGGAAGAAGGCGATGCGTCCCATCAGGGTCGTTGCAGCAGTACTTCGAGGACGAAACGACTGCCGACATAGGCCAGCATCAGCATCGCGAAGCCGGTCAGTGTCCAGCGCAGTGCGGTGCGTCCGCGCCAGCCGAAGACGACTCGACCGGCGAGCAACGCGCCGAAGACGAACCATGCGGCAAGGGTGAAGATCGTCTTGTGGTCGAGCCGCAGTGCCCGGCCGAAGACCTCCTCGGAGAAGAAGACCCCGCTCACCAGCGTCGCGGTCAGCAGGACGAAGCCTGCGCCGATCAGTCGGAACAGCACCGTCTCCATCGACAGCAAGGGCGGCAACCTGTCCAGGAAGTGCGCGAGACGCCCGGCGCCCCCGGAGTTGTCGCCGTGGAGCCGCCGCTCCATCGAAGCCATCAGCAGAGCCTGCATTGCCGCGATCGTGAGCAGGCTGTAGGCGAGGATCGCCAGGAGCAGGTGCAGCCGGAACAACGGGGCGTCGGTGGACTGGCCCAGGATGGCGCCGGGATATGCCGCCGGCAGCAGCGTCGCCACCGCGGCGAGCGGCAGCACCAGCAGGAAGAGCCCGCGCGAGGCCGAGAAGAACGATTCGACCCAGATGATGATCGCGGTGATCCAGAGCGTTGCCGACAGCGCGTGGGCGAAGCCGAACCGAAGCTGACCCTCCACGTACACACCGTGAACCAGCAGCACACCGTGAAGTCCGATCGCGAGCGCCAGCACCGGACCGTGCCACACCGGCGACCTGGCGGACTCACTCTCGAGGTTGAGCCACTCGCGCCAGGCGATGAACAGATAGAGCACGGCGACAGCGCCGTACAATACGAGCCATTCGGGGCGTAGCGGCATGAATCTTTATACCATGCAGGCGTCCTCTCCTCGCTGACCTCCCCTCATGCTGGAACAACTCACCACCAAGCTCGCGCGCGTCGTCAAGACGATGCGTGGCCAGGCACGCCTGACGGAAGAAAACACGCAGGAGATGCTGCGCGAAGTGCGCGTGGCCCTGCTCGAGGCGGACGTCGCGCTGCCGGTGGTGCGCGAGTTCCTCGCGCGCATCAAGGAGAAGGCGCTCGGCGAGGAAGTGGTGGGCAGCCTTTCGCCCGGGCAGGCGCTGGTCGGAGTGGTTCAGCGCGAGCTGACCCGGTTGATGGGCGGTGACCTCGCGGAGCGGGAGCGCGACATCAATCTGGCGACCCAACCACCCGCGGTGATCCTGCTCGCCGGCCTGCAGGGCGCGGGCAAGACGACGACCGCGGGCAAGCTCGCGCGCTGGCTGAAGGAAGAGCGCAAGAAGAAGGTGCTGGCGGTCTCGACCGACGTCTACCGCCCGGCGGCGATCGATCAGCTGAAGACCGTCGCCGGCCAGGCCGGGGCGGAGTTCTTTGCCTCGGCGACGGGCGACCTGCCGGTCGACATCGCCGCCCGCGCGCTGGACCATGCGAAGCGCCACTTCTTCGACGTGCTGATCGTCGACACGGCGGGCCGACTCGCCATCGACGAGGAGATGATGCAGGAGGTCGCCGCACTCGAGGCGCGGCTGCAGCCGATCGAAACGCTGTTCGTCGTCGACGCGATGCTGGGCCAAGACGCGGTGAACACCGCCAAGGCGTTCTCAGAACGCCTGCCGCTGACAGGGGTGATCCTCACCAAGCTCGACGGCGACTCGCGCGGCGGCGCCGCCCTCTCCGTCCGTCACGTCACCGGCAAGCCAATCAAGTTCGTCGGCATCGGCGAGAAGCTCTCCGGGTTCGAGCGTTTCCAGCCCGAGGGCATGGCGAGCCGCGTCCTCGGCATGGGGGACATCGTCGCGCTCGTCGAGGACGTCAAGAAGTCGGTCGACGTCGAAAGCGCGCAGAAGCTGGCCAAGCGGATGCAGTCCGGCGAGAAGTTCGACCTGAACGACTTCCGCGAGCAGATCGGCCAGATGCGGAAGATGGGCGGGCTGTCGAGCATGCTCGACAAGCTGCCGGCGCAGTTCGCACAGGCCGCGAACCAGGTGAACCCCGCCGACAGCGAGAAGCAGATCCGCCGAATCGAAGGAATCATCAGCTCGATGACGCCCGCAGAGCGGGCGAAACCGGAGCTGATCAAGGCATCGCGCAAGCGGCGCATCGCGACCGGCGCAGGCGTTCCCGTGCAGGAAGTCAACCGCATGCTCAACCAGTTCGAGCAGATGCAGTCGATGATGAAGCAGATGCGAAAGGGCGGACTGTCGAAGATGATGCGGGGACTCGGGCGCATGCCGGGGATGCCCGGACTGCCGAAGCGCTGAGCCCCGGGGATCAGCTGACGCGACGTGGAGCAGCCGCAGGATCGGCCGGAACGTCCATCGGCGACGGCGCGTAGAACCAGCGGTTCTTCCACGCGGCGTGCACCGCGTCGGGATACTCGCGCCGACCGCGGCTGCCGTTGTAGCGGCCGAGCGCCATGAACAGGTCGCCCTGCTCGATGTCCAGGTAGTGCCGCATGATCACCGTGCCGTACCGCAGGTTCGTCCGCATGTCGAACAGCCGCCGCGGATCGCCGTCGCCGATCACCTTCGTCCAGAACGGCATCACCTGCATCAGGCCGCGCGCGCCGGCGACCGAGATCGCGTACTTGCGGAAGTTGCTCTCGACCTGGATCAGCCCGAGCACCATCTGGCGGTCGAGGCCTGCGCGGACGCACTCGTAGTCGAGCGTCTTCAGGAACTCGACGCGCAGGTTGAACTCCGGGATCTTCGGCTTCAGCCGCTCGGACATCTCGCCGAGCCAGCCGAGGTGGGCGACCCGCCGGTTGGGATCATCGATGCGGCGCTCGGGCGGTCGGGCTTCGGCGATCTGCGCCGCGAGCGCATTGCGAACCGCGTCGGCCAGCGGCTCGTACTGCTGCGCGCCGGCGAGGGCGGCACGGGGCAGCGCGGCCAGTGCGGCCGCAGAGATCAGGAGGCGTCGCCGGTCGATGGTGATCGACACGTTCAACGGCGCGCGAGCCGTTCCCGGACGAAGGCGTAGGCGTCGCCGACCGGCACCGGCGTCGTCTGCAACGAACGACGGTCGACGTACTCGACCTTTCCTTCCTTCAGGCCGCGCTCGCCGATCGTCACGCGGTGCGGGATGCCGATCAGTTCCATCTCGGCGAACATGACTCCCGGCCGCTCGTCGCGATCGTCGAGAAGAACGTCGACGCCGGCCGCCTGCAATTCCGCATACAACTGATCGGCAACCTGGCGCACCTGCTCCGACTTGCCGTACCCGACCGGGGTCAGCACGATCGCGAACGGCGCGATCGGATCGGGCCAGATGACGCCCTTGGCGTCGTGGTTCTGTTCGATGGCAGCGCCAAGCAGGCGCGTCACCCCGATCCCGTAGCAGCCCATCAGCATGCGGGCCGGCCGGCCGTTCTCGTCGATGAAGTTGACGTTCATCGTCTCCGGGTAGGGTAGCCCCGCGAACACATGGCCGACCTCGATGCCGCGCTGTATGGCGAGCACGCCCTTGCCGTCGGGTGACGGATCGCCCGCAACGACACTGCGGACATCGGCAACGTGCGGTTCCGGCAGGTCGCGTCCCCAGTTGACACCGGTGTAGTGGAAGTCCTCTTCGTTGGCGCCGGACACGAAGTCGCTCATGTTCGCGACGGTGCGGTCGGCCACGAGCCGGACCGGCCTGCGCGTGCCGATCGGCCCGAGGTAGCCCGGCTTGCACCCGAAGGTATCGAGGATCTCGGCTTCCGTTGCGAACCGGAACCCGCCCTTCAGGCCCTCGACCTTGCCGACCTTCACTTCGTTGAGCTCGTGATCGCCGCGGATCAGCACGAGCCAGATCTCCGCGGGTCCGGGGTTTCCAGCTTCGTCGAGGCGGTCCACGGCCAGGACAATGGACTTGACGGTGCGCGCAAGAGGCAGGCCGAGCAGCGTGGCGACGTCTTCGCACTTCTCCTTGCCGGGCGTCGGCGTCTTTTCCAGCGGCTCCGCGGGCGCGCCCCTCTGCGCAAGCAGCGGCAGCGCCTCGGCCATCTCGATGTTGGCCGCGTAGTCCGACGTCGGGCAATAGGCAATCGCATCCTCGCCGGTGTCGGCGATCACCTGGAACTCGTGGCTCGCCTTGCCGCCGATGTTGCCGGTGTCCGCCGCCACGGCGCGAAAGGTCAGCCCCATGCGATCGAAGATGCGCGTGTAGGCGTCGAACATGCGCCGATAGCTCGCCATCGCGCCCGCCTCGTCCTTGTCGAAGGAGTAGGCGTCCTTCATCGTGAACTCGCGTCCGCGCATCACGCCGAAGCGCGGGCGCCGCTCGTCACGGAACTTGGTCTGGATGTGATAGAAATTCGCCGGCAGCTGCTTGTAGCTCTTCAGTTCTTCGCGCGCGATGTCGACGATGACTTCCTCGCTCGTCGGCTGGACGATGAAGTCGCGATCATGCCGGTCCTTCAGCCGCAGAAGTTCCGGTCCCATCTTCTGCCAGCGACCGGACTCGATCCACAGCTCTGCTGGCTGGACGACCGGCATCAGGAGCTCGACCGCCCCCGCGCGGTTCATCTCTTCGCGGATGATCTGCTCGATCTTGCGGATCGAACGAAGTCCCATCGGCATGTATGTGTAGATGCCGGCCGCGAGCTTCCTGATCATGCCCGCCCGCAGCATGAGGGAGTGGCTGACCACCTCCGCGTCCGCGGGGGCTTCCTTCAGTGTCGAGATGAAGAACTGGCGTGCGCGCATGCCGGAGATCCGTGTGAAACCTGTGTTGTGCCCTCGAAAAACCGGCCCCTATAATCGGCCGCAGATTCTAAAGGTTCAGGGGTTGGCATGCTGGACAAGGACGGGTACCGCCCGAACGTCGGCATCATCCTGCTCAACAGCCGCAACGAGGTCTTCTGGGGTAAACGGGTAAAACAGCATTCGTGGCAGTTCCCGCAAGGCGGGATCAAGTACGGCGAGTCCCCTGAGCAGGCGATGTTGCGCGAACTCTGGGAAGAAGTCGGACTGAAGGCCGAGCACGTGAAGATCGTGGGCCGCACCCGCGAGTGGCTGCGTTACGACGTCCCGGAACAGTGGATACGGCGCGAGCTGCGCGGGAATTACCGCGGCCAGAAGCAGATCTGGTTTCTGTTGCGGCTGACCGGGCGCGACTGCGATGTCTGCCTGCGCGCGACCGCGCACCCCGAGTTCGACGCCTGGCGGTGGCACGAGTACTGGGTGCCGCTCGAAACGGTGATCGAGTTCAAGCGCGACGTCTACCAGCAAGCCCTGCTCGAGCTCTCGCGCTTCGTCTTCAAACCGGGGCGTCCGCACCACAAGGCACTGCGTCCGCGCCTCCCGCAGGCAGGCGGGGTCAGCGCGGCGAACGGAGCCGTCGTGGCTGGCCCCGAGCCGCCCGGCGAAGCGGCCTGACGACTACGTCACTACCAGGTTGTCGCGATGGATCAGTTCGGGCTCTTCGATGAACCCGAGCACGGCCTCGATTTCACCGGTCGGCCTGCGTGCGATCTGGCGTGTCTGGGCGCTCGAGTAGTTGACGAGGCCGCGAGCGATCTCGCGCCGGTCCGGGTCGAGGCACGCGATGACGTCGCCGCGCTGGAACTCGCCCTCGACCTCCGTGACCCCGATCGGCAGCAGGCTCCTGCCCCCTGACCGGACTGCCTTGGCGGCGCCTGCATCGACGACGACCCGGCCCTTGAGCAACAGGTGATCGGCAAGCCACTGCTTGCGCGCGGTCAGCACTTCCGTCGCCGCCGTCAACTGCGTGCCGATCATCTCGCCAGCCGCAAGGCGCAGCAGGACGTCGGGTTCCCGCCCGGATGCGATGACGGTGTGCGCGCCGCTGCGTGCCGCACGCCTTGCCGCGAGCACCTTCGTCAGCATGCCGCCCTTCGATATCGCACTTCCGGTTCCACCCGCCATTGACTCGAGCGCGGCATCCCCGGCAGTCGCCACGGCGACCAGCGTCGCCTCCGGATTCCGGCGGGGATCCGCCGAGAAGAGGCCCGTCTGATCGGTGAGGATCACGAACACGTCCGCCTCGACCAGGTTGGTAACGAGGGCGCCGAGCGTGTCGTTGTCGCCGAACTTGATCTCGTCCGTCACGACCGTGTCGTTCTCGTTGATGACCGGCACGACGCCGAGCGCGAGCAGCGTGAAGAGCGTGGACCGTGCGTTGAGGTAGCGCGGCCGGTCGGCGAGGTCCGCGTGCGTGAGAAGGACCTGTGCAGTCTGGACTCCGTGCCGTCCGAAGTGCGTCTCGTAGGCGCGCGCCAGGCCCATCTGACCGACGGCCGCGGCCGCCTGAAGCTCATGGATCTGCTGCGGACGTTGCGGCCAGCCGAGACGCTGCATACCTTCGGCGATCGCTCCGCTCGACACCAGCAGCACCTGCTTGCCGCGTTCCCGCAGCCGAGCCACCTGGGCAGCCCAGCGCGAGATCGCCTCGAGGTCGAGGCCGCGGCCGTCATTGGTGACCAGGCTGCTGCCGACCTTCACGACCACCCGACGCGCAGACGCGACTACCGAAGTCATGCGAGTTCCTCCGGCGAGGCCGGCCCGGGTTCACCGGAAGCCTCAGCCTGCTCGCTTCGCCGCTCGGCCTGGAGGAATCGCGCGATTTCCGCGGCGAGTTCGCGGCAGCCCTCGCCCGTCGCTGCTGAGATCGCGAAAACGCGCGCCCTCGTGCGCAGCCGTCGCCGGAACTCCGTCACCAGCCCGTCCCGCTCATCGACCGGGACCAGGTCGATCTTGTTCAGCACCAGCCAGCGGGGCTTCCTGTAGAGGCGCTCGTCGTACTTGCGCAGTTCGGCAACGATCGCCCGGACGTCGCGCACGGGGTCGCTCTCGTCAATCGGCCTGCAGTCGACAAGATGCAGCAGCAGACCGGTCCGGCTCAGGTGCCTCAGGAACTGGTGGCCCAGTCCGGCGCCCTCGGCGGCACCCTCGATCAGCCCCGGGATGTCGGCGATCACGAAGCTCTGCTCGGGGCCGACACGAACGACCCCGAGGTTGGGATGCAAGGTCGTGAACGGATAGTCGGCGACCTTGGGTCGCGCGTTCGAGACGGCGCGGATGAAGGTGGACTTGCCGGCGTTGGGCATGCCGAGCAGGCCGACGTCGGCAAGCACGCGCAGTTCGAGTTGCAGCTTGCGCTGCTCGCCGGGCTCGCCCCTCGTGAACTCGCGCGGCGCGCGGTTGACGCTCGACTTGAAGTGAAGGTTGCCCAGGCCGCCCTTGCCGCCGCGTGCGAGCAGCGCGCGCTGGCCGTGCTCGGACAGGTCCGCCAGTCGCTCGCCGGTGCCGGCGTCGACGATCACTGTCCCGACCGGCATCCGCAATTCGATGTCCTCGCCTCCCGCCCCATAGCAGTCGGCACCGCGACCCCGCTCGCCGTCGGGCGCCTCGTGCCGCCGCGCATAGCGGTAGTCGATCAGCGTGTTGATGTTGCGGTCGGCGATCGCCCAGATGCTGCCGCCGCGTCCGCCGTCGCCTCCGTCCGGCCCGCCCTTGGGAATGAACTTCTCGCGGCGAAACGAAGCACTGCCGTCGCCGCCGTTGCCGGCAGCGACTTCGATGGTGGCTTCGTCGAAGAACTTCACGATCCGGACCTCCAAAAGAAAAAGCCCCGCCGCGAGCGGCAGGGCTTTTCACATGCGTGTCTGCCGCGGACGCTCAGGCGCTCTGCTCGGCGACCGGCTCGACGCTGACGACACGGCGGTTCTGCGCGCCCCTGACATCGAACTTGACCTTTCCGGTCACCAGCGAGAACAGCGTGTGGTCGCGGCCCATGCCGACGTTGTCGCCGGCGTGAAACTGCGTGCCGCGCTGGCGAACGATGATCTGGCCCGGCTCGATGCCCTGGCCGCCGAAGATCTTCACACCCAGTCGCTTCGACTGGGAATCGCGGCCGTTGCGTGACGATCCGCCTGCTTTCTTGTGTGCCATGTTCTGCTCCTGCCCGGCCGCTTACGCGATCGACTCGATGCGCAGTTCGGTGAAGTTCTGACGATGCCCCTGGTGCTTCTGATAGTGCTTGCGGCGCTTCATCTTGAAGATCGTGACTTTGTCGTGCCGCCCGTGGGCAACGACCGTGGCGACGACCGCGGCTCCCTCCACGAAAGGCGCACCGACCTTGACGACGTCGCCGTTGCTGACGGTGAGCACTTCGGACAGCGTCACCTGCTGCCCAACCTCGGCGGCCAGGGTTTCGACCTTCACGGTATCGCCGGGCGCGACGCGGTACTGCTTCCCGCCGGTCTTGATGACTGCATGCATGCCTTTTCTCCTGCCGGCCGACCCCGCGTCCGATCCAGGCACGGCGGTTGTCGACTACGGCCCATGCCCGAACCAACAGGAGGTCGGGCTCCAATCCGGGAGGCCGGCCCAAGCTGCTCGACCGGTCTCCAGTTTCCTGACTCCACGCCACCATGGCGGAGCGCGGAAAGCCGGGGATTATCGCACCGGTCGTCGCGGCGCGTCAAACCGTGACCCGGTCTGCCCCAGGTTCCGGGCCCCCGGGCATGGAGAGCGCCCGCCCACCTATAATCGCGCCGATGTACGCCCCCACAATCGGCCAGAACGTCGCCCCTTCGGCTGCTGCCGCATCTTCGGGGCCCCCGGGAGGCGTCGAGGACCGGGTGCTCGACCTCAAGCGGGTCCTGCAGCCGATCACCACGGACATGCGCGATGTGGACGAAGTGATCCGCGCCCGCCTCGACTCCGACGTCGTGCTGATCAACACGGTGGCCGACTACATCATCAGGGCTGGCGGAAAGCGCCTCCGACCCGCCGTGCTGCTGCTCGTCGCGCGCGCGCTCGGATATGCCGGGAACGCCCACGTCCTGCTCGCCGCGGTAATCGAATTCATACACACCGCCACCCTGCTGCACGACGATGTCGTCGACGAGTCCGACCTCCGCCGCGGGCGGTCGACCGCGAACGCCATGTTCGGCAACGCCGCGAGCGTGCTGGTCGGGGACTTCCTCTACTCCCGCTCGTTCCAGATGATGGTGGACGCCGGGAGCATGCGCGTGATGCGCATACTGGCCGACGCCACGAACCGCATCGCAGAAGGGGAAGTGCTGCAGCTGCTCAACATCCACGACCCGTCCGTCGACGAGGAGCGCTATTTCGGAGTAGTCGAACGCAAGACGGCGACTCTATTCGAGGCGGGCGCCCGGATTGCCGCCGTCCTGGCCGGCGCCGGTCCCGAGCAGGAAGAGAAGTGCGCCCGCTACGGCGCCAGCCTCGGCCGGGCGTTCCAGATCACCGACGACGTGCTCGATTATTCGGGCCACGCCGAAGACATCGGCAAGCGTCTCGGCGACGATCTCCGGGAAGGAAAGGTCACGCTGCCGCTGATCCACGCGTTGCGAAGCGCCGTGCCCGAACAGCGGGACCTGGTCGCGCGCGCGGTCCGCGACGGCAACGGCGACTTCGGCGCGATTGCCCGCATCGTGACCGACAACGGCTCCCTCGCCTACTCCCTGAAGCTGGCGCAACGCGAAGCCGATGAAGGGAGGCTCGCCGTCGAGTCGCTGCCACCCTCTGACTCCAGGGATTCTTTGATACACTTGCTCGCTTTCGCAGTCGACCGCGACCGGTAGTCAAGGCCGCAGCGAGTCGGTCGAATGATGCGATCGGGGTGTAGCTCAGCCTGGTAGAGTACTGCGTTCGGGACGCAGGAGTCGGAGGTTCAAATCCTCTCACCCCGACCAATCCCTCCAACGTCCGTTTCAGCACCGCGTTAAGCCCGGGGCCAGCGCGTGGATGAGTTTCCGCTCTGGGTTGAACTCACGGCCCTCGGCGTCCTACTCCTGATCTCGGCGCTGTTCTCGATTTCAGAGACGTCGATGATGGCGCTCAGCCGTCTTCGGCTGCGCCACCTGGTGCGGCAGGGCAATCGCTCCGCCAAGCGCGTTCAGTCTCTCCTGTCCAGAACCGACCGCCTGCTCGGCACCATCCTGCTTGGCAACAACCTCGTGAACGCGGCCGCGACGGCGCTGGTCACGGCGATGGCCATCCGCCTGGTGGGGAACAACGAGTGGGCACTGCTCGCCGCGACCGGCGCCATCACCTTCCTGATCCTGGTCTTCTCCGAGATCACTCCCAAGGTGATCGGGGCGACGTTTCCCGAGCGGATCGCACTGCCGCTGTCGTACCCGCTTTCCGGGTTCCTCCGCCTCTTCCAGCCGGTGGTGTGGTTCGTCAACCTCTTCGTCAAGGCGATGCTGTGGGCCATGAGGATTCCCAGCGTGCCGAGCGCGGAGGGCACGCGCCTGACTTCCGAGGAACTGCGCACGCTGGTCCTCGAGGGCGGCAACTTCATTCCCGGCAAGCATCGAAGCATCCTGCTGAATCTCTTCGACCTCGAGGAGCTCTCCGTCGACGACGTGATGATGCCGCGCGCGCGCATCGAGTCGCTCGACATCGAGCAGCCGCGGGACGCCGTGCTCGAGCAACTGCGCACCTGCTACCACAACAAGATCCCGGTGCACGAAGGTGACATCAACCGCACCATCGGCGTGCTGCACGTCCGCAAGCTCATGCACCTGCTCGCCGGCGACGACTTCACGATCGCCTCGGTCCGCAGCGCGCTGGTGCCGACGTACTTCGTTCCCAGCGGCACGCCGCTGTTCCAGCAACTGCAGCACTTCCAGGACAACAAGCAGCGCCTCGGGCTCGTCGTCGACGAGTACGGCGAGGTGCAGGGGCTGGTGACGCTCGAAGACATCATCGAGGAGATCGTCGGCGAGCTCGCGACCAACGCGCCCGGCACGGGATCGCGCCGGCTGCGCTGGACTGCCGATGGACAGGCACAAGTGGAAGGGGCGGCAATGCTGCGGGACCTCAATCGGCAGCTTGGGCTCGCGCTCCCGCTGGACGGCCCGAAGACGCTCAATGGGCTGCTGGTGGAGAGCCTTCAGGAGATTCCCGATGCGCCCTGCTGCGTCCGCTTTCCCGGTGTCGTCGTCGAGGTCGTGCAGGTCGACGAACAGGCCATCCGGAGCGCCCGGCTGATCCGCCGCGCTACCGCGATGGCCGGGTGACAGGCCGTGCTCCCCGGCACTGCGCGTCCCTCGATCAGCTTGCCTTCAATGCGGTAGTTAAGGTTTACAAATCCGGGGGTTAACTGCACTATCTTTAGCCTTCTCTAGGGTGGTGCGACCGCTATAAATTGGCCGTTCGCGAGACCGATCGACACCCCGAAGAAAGCTCCTACAACCGATGTCTGCCGTCATTCAAGGTCCTGCCGCTGCAGGAACGCTGACCGGGCTTGCGCGCGCACTGGTGCAGCAGGGCAAGCTGCGGCCGGACCGCGCGGAGAACTTCGCCCGCAAGGCGCTGCAGTCGAACACGCAGTTCATCGATGAGCTGATCGGCTCGACGGAGGTCACGGGCCTGAACCCGGCGGCTGTCGCGAAGTTCGCCGCGGACACGTTCGGCCATCCTCTGCTCGACCTAGCCGCCGTCGATCACGAACAGTTGCCGCGGGACATCATCGACCGGAAGCTCGTGGGTTCGCTGCGCGTCGTCGCGCTGCGCAAGCGCGGCAACCGGCTCGCGGTCGCGATGTCCGACCCGACGAACCTCCAGGCGCTGGACCAGATCAAGTTCCAGACGCAGCTGGCGCTCGACATCGTCGTGGTCGAGCACGACAAGCTGATGAGGCTGGTCGATGCCAGCGCCCAGACCACGGCGCAGGCGCTCGAGAGCATGGTCGGCGGCGACGACGTGACCTTCGACGAGCTGCTCGGGGAAACGACCGAGACCCCGGCCGAGGACACCTCGGAGGTCGACGACGCGCCCGTCGTCCGCTTCCTTCAGAAGCTCCTGCTCGACGCGATCGGGGAAGGCGCCTCCGACCTGCACTTCGAGCCGTACGAGAAGTTCTACCGGATCCGGTTCCGGATCGACGGCGTCCTGCGCGAGATCGCGCAGCCGCCGCTGGCGATCAGGGAGCGGCTCTCGACGCGCATCAAGGTCATCTCGAAGCTCGACATCTCGGAAAAACGCGTGCCGCAGGACGGGAGGATGAAGCTTGCCCTGTCCGGCCAGCGCGCGATCGACTTCCGCGTCAGCACGCTGCCCACGATGTTCGGCGAGAAGATCGTGATGCGCATTCTCGATCCGTCGCAGGCGAAGATGGGGATCGAAGCGCTCGGCTACGAACCGGACCAGAAGGAGTTACTGCTGGATGCCATCCGGCGGCCTTACGGGATGGTCCTGGTCACCGGCCCGACCGGCTCCGGAAAGACCGTGTCACTGTACAGCTGCCTGAACATCCTCAACGAGCCGGGCGTAAACATCTCAACCGCCGAGGACCCGGCGGAGATCCAGATCGCCGGCATCAACCAGGTCAACGTTAACGAGAAGGCGGGACTCACATTCGCCAACTCGCTGCGGGCCTTCCTGCGCCAGGATCCGGACATCATCATGGTTGGCGAGATTCGCGACCTCGAAACCGCGGACATCGCGATCAAGGCTGCGCAGACGGGCCACATGGTGATGTCGACGCTGCACACGAACGACGCGCCGTCGACGCTAGTGCGACTCGACAACATGGGCGTGGCGCCGTTCAACATCGCGTCGAGCGTCATCCTGATCACCGCCCAGCGTCTCGCGCGGCGTCTCTGCAGCTGCAAGCAGCCGGCCGACCTGTCCACGGAAGCGCTGCTGGCCGCCGGATTTGCGGAATCGGACATCGACGGCAGCTGGATGCCGTACAAGGCCGTCGGTTGCGAGCGCTGCAAGGGCAGCGGCTACAAGGGCCGTCTCGGCATCTACCAGGTCATGCCGATCACCGAGACGATGCAGGACATGATTCTCAAGCATGCGACCGCGCTCGATATCGGGCGCGAGGCACAGCGAAACGGAGTGCGCGACCTGCGGCAGTCCGGACTGCTGAAAGTGAAGCAGGGCATGACCTCCCTCGAAGAGGTCCTGGGCTGCACCAACGAATAGGACGGACGGCGGAGCGACGATGGCGACAGGAGCAATTGCCAAACCACGCGTGGAGATCAAGGAAGCGGTCTTCAAGTGGGAGGGCCGCGACAAGAACGGGCGCGTGGTCAAGGGCGAGATGCGCGCGGGCGGCGACTCCGTGGTGGCGGCGGCGCTGCGGCGCCGCGGCATCATGGCCACGAAGATCAAGAAGCTGAGCTTCACGCGCGGGCGCAAGATCACCGGGAAGGACCTCGCTCTGTTCACGCGGCAGTTGTCGACGATGCTGAAGGCGGGCGTGCCGCTGATGCAGTCGTTCGACATCGTCGGCCGCGGTCACGCGAATCCGTCAATGGCGCGGCTGATGAACGACATCCGCTCGGATGTCGAGACCGGCACGAGCCTGAACCAGGCATTCCGCAAGTACCCGCTGTACTTCGATCCGCTGTTCTGCAACCTGGTCGCCGCCGGGGAGCAGGCGGGCATTCTGGAGACCCTGCTGGATCGGCTGGCGATGTACCAGGAGAAGACGATCGCCCTGAAGGGGAAGATCAAGAAGGCGCTCTTCTACCCGGTGATGATCATCATGGTCGCCATCCTGGTGACCGCGGTGATCATGATCTTCGTGATCCCGTCGTTCAAGAGCGTGTTCACCAGCTTCGGCGCCGACTTGCCGGCACCCACCCTGGTCGTGATCGCGATGTCCGACTTCTTCGTCGCGTACTGGTACATCGTGTTCGGCCTGCTGTTCGGCGGCATCTACTTCCTCATACAGGCCTGGAAGCGATCCCCGAAGATCCAGGCGACCATCGACCGGCTCGCGCTGAAGCTGCCGGTCCTCGGCGAAATGCTGCAGAAGGCGGCAATTGCCCGCTGGAGCCGCACGCTCGCCACCACCTTCGCGGCCGGCGTGCCGCTGGTCGAGGCACTCGACTCGGTCGGCCCCTCGTCCGGCAATGCGGTGTACAAGGAAGCGACGAAGCAGGTGCAGACCGAGGTGAACGTCGGCACGAGCCTGGCGCAATCGATGCAGAACACCGGCGTGTTCCCCAACATGGCGATCCAGATGACGCAGATCGGCGAGGAGTCGGGGTCGCTGGACTCGATGCTGTCCAAGGTGGCCGACTACTACGAGCGCGAGGTCGACGAGACCGTGGACGCGCTGTCGAGCATGCTGGAACCGATGATCATGGTGATCCTCGGCGTGCTGATCGGGGGTATCGTCGTCGCGATCTACATGCCGATCTTCAAGCTCGGCCAGGTCGTATAACGTCACGCGGGGACGCGGGTGGCGCACAGCGTCACCCGCGACTGTCATCTTGCCGGAATCCGTTCTGCTCCTCGTGGTCGCCGCCTTCGGACTGGCGATCGGCTCCTTCCTGAACGTCGTGATCCATCGTCTGCCGAGGATGATGGAGAACGAGTGGAAGACCCAGTGCGCCGAGCTCGCCGGTGCAGAGCCCGTGACGGCCGGCCCGCGATACAACCTGGTCGTTCCCGGCTCCCACTGCCCCCACTGCAGGACGCCGCTGCGCGTCATCGACAACATCCCGCTCGTTTCGTGGGTCGCGCTGAGGGGCAGGTGCGGCCACTGCGGAACGAGGATCTCGGCGCGCTACCCGATCGTCGAGGCGCTGACGGCCGCGCTGTCCGCCCTGGTCGCCTACCGGTTCGGATTCACGCCGGCGATGCTGCTGGCGCTGGCGTTCACCTGGACCCTGGTGGCGCTCACCTTCATCGACGCCGATACGACGCTGCTGCCTGACGACCTGACGCTTCCGCTGCTGTGGCTGGGCCTCGGCAGCAACGTGTTCGGCACCTTCGTCCCGCTGCAGGACGCCGTCCTCGGGGCCATGGCCGGCTACCTCGTGCTGTGGTCCATCTACTGGCTGTTCAAGCTCGTCACCGGCAAGGAAGGCATGGGCTACGGCGACTTCAAGTTGCTGGCGGCCCTCGGCGCCTGGATGGGCTGGAAGGCTTTGCTGCCGATCGTGCTCCTGTCTTCTCTCGTCGGCGCGCTCGTGGGCATCGTGCTGATCGTGCTGGCGAGGCGAGGCCGCGAGATCCCGATTCCGTTCGGTCCGTACCTGGCCGCGGCCGGATTCATCGTGCTGCTCACGGGCGATCTCTTCACCCGCTGGCTGGTTCCGCTTTGAAGCGCGCCTGTTTCAGCGTCGGCCTGACCGGCGGCGTCGGAAGCGGGAAGAGCACGATAGGCCGCATGTTGTCGCGCCATGGCGCCGGGATCGTGGACGCCGATGCCATCGCGCACGAACTCACGCAGCGGGGCGGCAGCGCCATCGACGCTCTCCGGACCGCGTTCGGCGAGGCCGCGATCGGGGCCGACGGGTCGCTGGACCGTTCATGGATGCGCGCACGCGCATTCGCGGACTCTGGTGCCCGGGCGCGACTGGAGGCCATCCTCCATCCGCTGGTCCGGGCGATGTCGAATCATCGAGCCGAGCAGCTCTGCGCAGCGGGCAGCCCGTATGTCGTCTTCGTGATTCCCTTGCTCGTGGAGTCCGGCGACGCCCGGGGCCGGTTCGATCGCACTCTCGTGGTCGATTGCTCGGAAGCAACCCAGCTTGCCCGCGTCTGCATGCGTCCCGGCATCGACAGAAGCGTCGCGCGCGCCATTGTCGCTGCGCAGGCGACGCGGACCCAGCGACTCGAGGCCGCAGACGATGTCCTGTTCAACGAGGCACCACTCGACGAGATCGAGGTGCGGGTCGAAAAGCTCCATCAGCGCTACCTGGAACTCGCCAACGCGTCGTCGAGCGCGAGCGTGTGATATCGTCGCGCCACTCTTCAGCTCCCTCCACACATGGCCAACGACGGTCAGGTCCTGTACGAGTATCCGTTCAGCGAACGAATCCGGACCCTGCTGCGCCTCGAGGACCTGTTCGACAAGCTGCTCTACTTCTGCGAGCAGCAACACTCGTACTGTCATCACACGGCGCTGCTGACGCTGTTCGAGATCCTCGAAGTCACTTCCCGCGCGGACCTGAAGTCGGATCTGCTGCTGGAACTCGAGCGTCATCGGCAGACGCTGCAGGCCCTGCGCAACAATCCTCAGGTCTCCGAGGCTGCGCTCGCCGCCGTGCTCGGCGAGATCGAGCATGCGCAGCAGCACCTGAACGCGACCACCGGCAAGGCGGGGCAGCACATCCGCGACAACGAGTGGCTGATGAGCATCCGCAGTCGCGCGAACATTCCCGGCGGGACCTGCGAGTTCGACCTGCCGTCGTATCACGCCTGGCTGACCCGGGGCGCCGAGAGTCGCTCCCGCGACCTGCAGGCCTGGGTCCAGCCGATGATGCAGTTCCACGACGCGCTCGCGATCGTCCTGAAGCTGCTCAGGGAAACCGCGCACCGGAGCGACCAGGTCGCCGCCCAGGGCGCGTTCCAGCAGATACTCCAGGGCCGCACCTACGCGCTGCTGCAGGTTCGGATCGATGGCGAACTGAATGCGATTCCCGAGATCAGCGCCAACAAGTACATGCTGTGGATCCGGTTCACCACGCAGGACCGCGACCTGAAGCCGCGCTCCTTCGACCGCGACGTCCCGTTCGAGCTCTCGCTCTGCGCCTTCTAGGTTTCCGCTCGGCCCGATGCCTCCGGTGGTGAAGTGCCCGACCTGCGGGCAGCGGGTCGAATGGAGCGAAGCTTCGAAGTTCCGGCCGTTCTGCTCCGAGCGCTGCAAGATGATCGACCTCGGCGCGTGGGCCTCCGATCGCTACGTGGTGCCGGGCGGCGCAGCGGCAGAGGCGGAAGAGACGCCACCGACGGATCCCGCCCGGTCGAAACACTGACCGGCCCGCCACGCCGCCGACAGCAGCGCGACGCCGTGTGCGCCGCACGCCATCGCCATGGGAAGCGCTTCACCGTCGAGTCCGCCGATCGCGTACACCGGCAGCGACGTGCCGGCTGCGATCCGCTCGAACCGGGTCCATCCAAGCGGTGACTGGCCAGGATGGCTCGCCGTCAACTGAACCGGGCCGAGCACGGCGAAGTCCACGCCCAGCTCCCCGGCCCGCGCCAGTTCCTTCCCGTCGTGCACCGACGCGCCGACCCACCGCAGTGCGGGCCGCTTGCCGATGGTTGCCAGCGCATGCGACGTCAGGTGGACTCCATCGGCTGCCTCCCACAGCGCGCGCGGATGACGACTGTTCACCAGCAGGCGCGCTCCGGCCGCGCGTGTCATGGAAAGCATTTCACCGAACAGCCGAACGACATCCGCGTCGGCGAGATCAGGCTCGCGCAACTGGACGAAGCCGAGTCCGCGCGCGAGCGAGTCGCCCAGTCGTCGGATAAACGCGTCGATGCCCAGGAGGCCCGCCGCGCTGACTGCGTAGACCGGGGGCAGCTCGAGCCCGCGGAGCACCGGGACAGTGGCTGGCAGAAGGGGCGCTGGAAGCTCATTGAGGGCGAAGAAGCCGAAGCGCTGCTGTTCCCGCGCATGCAGCTCGCCGCTCCACTCGAACACCCGGCAGAAGTGCAGGCGAACGAGCGCGTGCGGGTAGTCGAAGACACGGACGACCCATGGACACACGGAGCCGATGTCGATGCCGAGCTCTTCGTGCAACTCGCGCTTCAGTGCGTGCGCCACGGTTTCGCCGGGCTCGAGTTTTCCGCCCGGGAATTCCCAGTACCCCGCATACGGCTTGCCCTCGGGGCGGCTCGCGAGGAGCAGCCGGCCGTCGGGCCGGACCAGGATGCCGACTGCGACGTCGACCGGCGCGCGCGCCGCGGTCATCCCCTGGCGGGACGCGCCGAAGACAGCCGCTGTCCCGCCCACTGACGGGCGAACTGCAAGGCGATGCGGCCGGAACGGGAGCCGCGCTGGAGCGCGAACTGGAGCGCTTCGGCCTGCGCGGCTCCGATGGCCGCCCGATCGAGTCCGAAACTCGCGAGCCAGTGCCCGACGATGTCCAGGTAGTCATCCTGACGGAACGGATAGAACGACAGCCAGAGGCCGAAGCGCTCCGACAGCGAGACGCGCTCCTCGACCGCCTCGGCAGGGTGGACTTCACCGTCGTCGTCGTAATGCGCGCCCAGGTTGTCGCGCATGTACTCGGGCATCAGGTGCCGCCGGTTCGACGACGCGTAGATCAGCACGTTCTCCGCCGCGCCGGCGATCGAGCCGTCGAGCGCCGCCTTCAACTCCTTGTAGCCGACCTCGTTGGCGTCGAACGACAGGTCGTCGCAGAACACGATGAAACGCTCGGGTCGCTTGGCCACCCGGTCGACGATGTCCGCCAGGTCGACCAGGTCCCGCTTGTCGACTTCGATCAGCCGCAGGCCTTCCGGCGCGAAGGCGTGCAGGCAGGCCCGGATCAGCGAGGACTTCCCCGTGCCCCGCGCTCCGGTCAGCAGGGCGTTGTTGGCCGGAAGTCCGCGCACGAACTGCCAGGTGTTCGCCCGCAGCGCGTCCTTCTGCGCATCGACGTGCTTCAGGTCCTCGAAGGCAATCAGCGCGGGGTGCGCCACCGGGTGCAATTCACCACGCTCCAGGCCCAGGTACCGGCGCTTGCGCCAGCGAAAGGCCAGGAACGCACCGAAGTCAGGTTCGACGTCAGCCGGCAGGAGGGACTCGATGCGCTCCAGCGCGCGCGCCAGGCGCGCGACTGCGTCCGGCTGGCCGACTTCGCTCATGACCGGTAGTCCGCGTTGATCGACACATAGTCGTGCGACAGGTCGGTGGTCCACACGGAGGTCGACGCCGTTCCACGACCGAGTTGAAGGCGGATCGTGATCTCGCTGCGCTTCATGACGCGCTGCCCGTCTTCTTCGCGGTACTCGGAGCGACGGCCGCCATTGCTGACGACCCAGACGTCGTCGAGGTGCATCTGGACGAGGCGCGTGTCGAGGTCATCGACCCCGGCATAGCCGACTGCAGCGAGGATGCGGCCGAGATTGGGATCGGACGCGAAGAATGCGGTCTTCACCAGCGGCGAGTGCGCGACCGCGTAGGCGATGCGGGCCGCCTCTTCCTCGCTCCGGGCCTGTTCCACGCGCACTTCGATGAACTTCGTCGCGCCCTCGCCGTCGCGGACGATCGCCTGGGCCAGTTGCAGGGCCACCGCTTCGATCGCGCCCGCCACGGCCGCGTAGGCCGGCGAGCTGGCCGAGTCGATGCGCGGCACTCCGCCGCGGCCGCTGGCAATGACGATGAACGAGTCGTTTGTCGATGTGTCGCCGTCGATCGTGATCCGGTTGAACGAGCGGTCGGCGGCGGTCCGCGCGAGTTGCGGCATCAACGCCGGCGCGATCGCGGCATCGGTGGCGACGAAGCCGAGCATGGTCGCCATGTTCGGCCGGATCATGCCTGCGCCCTTGGCAATGCCGGTGACCGTGATCGTCTGTCCTCCGATGTCGATGCGCCGCGACACCGCCTTGGGCTGGGTGTCCGTGGTCATGATCGCTTCGGCGGCTTCGAGCCAGTGACCGGCCTGCAGCCTGTCGAGCGCCGCCGGCAGTCCGGCGACGAGCCGGTCGACGGGAAGCGGTTCCATGATCACGCCGGTCGAGAACGGGAGTACCTGGGCCGGCTCGCAGCCGAGAAGCTTCGCGAGCGCATCGCACGTGGCCCGCGCGGCCTGCAGGCCCGTTTCGCCCGTGCCCGCATTCGCGTTGCCGGTGTTGACCACCAGGGCGCGAACGCCTGCGCCGGCCGCAAGGTGCTCGCGACAGACGGTGACAGGAGCAGCGCAGAACCGATTGCGCGTGAACACGCCACCCACCGCAGCGCCGTCGGCGATGCGCACCACCAGGACGTCCTTGCGACTGGCCTTCCGGATCCCGGCCTCCGCCCAGCCGAGTTCAACGCCCGCGACCGGGAAGAGCTCTTCCCGGCGAGGCAACGGCAGATTGACAGGCATTGCAGTTCGATGGAGAAGTGAAGGCTGAACGTTACCGCAAGCGGGCGGCGCGCTCGGGGCTCCGCGTCAGGAGGGGGAGTTCCAGGAGGGGGCACGGCCCCCTCCTGCATCCTCTAGGTTGCCGCTCGCGAAGCGAGCGAGCAATGTCACGGCGAACTCGCTACGCGAGTTTGCCGTGACATTGCTTGTACTTCTTGCCCGACCCGCACGGACACGGGTCGTTGCGGCCGATCTTGTCGCCGAAGCGCTTGAAGGGCTGCTGCTTCGCCTGTTCGTCTTCGGCCAGCATCACCGCTTCGCCGGACTCGGCCGGCTCGTCGCCGACACCCAGGCTGAACTCGGCGTGCTGCGCACGCGCCAGTTCCGCACGGCGCTCGCTCTCCGCCTCGATCTTCTGCTCGGCCTGCTGGATCTCTTCCTGCGTCTGGACCCGGACGTTCATCAGGACCTTGACGACGTCGTCGCGCACGCGATCGAGCAGCGCGCCGAACAGCTCGAAGGCCTCGCGCTTGTACTCCTGCTTCGGCTGCTTCTGCGCGTACCCGCGCAGGTGGATTCCCTGCCTCAGGGCATCGAGCGCCGTCAGGTGCTCGCGCCACGACTGGTCGAGCGTCTGCAGCATGATCGAACGCTCGAAGCTCGAGAACGGTTCGCGCCCCACGATGGAGATCTTGGCCTCGTAGGCCTCGTCGGCCGCCTTCAGGACCAGCGCGAGCAGGTCCTCGTCGCTCATCGTGTCCGCCTGGTCCAGCTTCGCCTTCAACGGCACGTGCAGCTGCCAGTCGTCGGCGAGCGCCTTCTCCAGGCCGGGGAGATCCCACTGTTCCTCGACGGAGTCGGCCGGCACGAAGCTGCGGAACATGTCCGTGAAGAAGCCGTGGCGCAGGTTCGTGACCATCTGCGCGGTGTCGTCCGTCTCCAGGATGTCGTTGCGCAGGCGGTAGATCTCGCGCCGCTGGTCGTTCGAGACGTCGTCGTACTCGAGCAGCTGCTTGCGGATGTCGAAGTTGCGCGCCTCGACCTTGCGCTGCGCGCTCTCGATCGAGCGCGTCACCATGCCGGCCTCGATCGCCTCGCCCTCGGGCAGCTTCAGGCGGTCCATGATCGCCTTCATGCGTTCGCCGGCGAAGATCCGCAGCAGCGAGTCTTCCATCGACAGGTAGAACCGCGAGGCGCCCGGGTCACCCTGGCGGCCCGAGCGGCCGCGCAGCTGGTTGTCGATCCGTCGCGACTCGTGCCGCTCGGAGCCGATGATCTTCAGCCCGCCCGCGCCGACGACGTGATCGTGCAGCGACTGCCACTCCTCGCGCAGCGTCCTGATCCGCGCGGCCTTCTCGTCGTCCGGGATCTCGGGATTTGCCTCGACGAACTGCACCTGCTTCTCGACGTTGCCACCGAGCACGATGTCGGTGCCCCGGCCCGCCATGTTCGTGGCGATGGTGATCATCTTCGGGCGGCCGGCCTGCGCGACGATCTCCGCTTCCTTCGCGTGCTGCTTGGCGTTGAGCACCTGGTGCGGCAGGTTCTCCTTCTTCAGCAGGCCGGAGAGCAGTTCCGAGTTCTCGATCGAGGTCGTGCCGACCAGCACCGGCTGGCCGCGCGCGTAGCAGTCCCTGATGTCCTCGAGGATCGCGTTGTACTTCTCGGCAAGCGTACGAAAGACCTTGTCCTGCGAATCGATGCGGATCATCGGACGGTGCGTCGGGATGACCACCGTCTCGAGGCGGTAGATCTCCTGGAACTCGTACGCCTCGGTGTCCGCCGTGCCCGTCATGCCGGCGAGCTTGCCGTACATGCGGAAGTAGTTCTGGAAGGTGATCGACGCGTAGGTCTGGTTCTCCGACTGGATCTTGACACCCTCCTTGGCCTCGACGGCCTGGTGCAGGCCCTCGGACCAGCGGCGACCGGCCATCAGGCGGCCGGTGAACTCGTCGACGATGACCACCTCTCCGTTCTGCACGACGTACTGCTGGTCGCGGTGGAACAGGGTGTGCGCGCGCAGCGCCGCGTTGAGGTGGTGCATCAGGATGATGTTGCCGGGCGAATACAGGCTCTCGCCTTCGGCCAGCAGTCCCATGCGGGTCAGGATGCCTTCGAGCTTCTCGTGGCCGGCCTCGGAGATGTGCACCTGGTGCGCCTTCTCGTCGACCCAGAAGTCGCCATCGCCCTTCTCGTCCTTCTGCCGCGTCAGCAGCTTTGGCACCTCGTTCATGCGAACGTAGGTGTCGGTGTGGTCCTCGGCCGGCCCGGAGATGATCAGCGGGGTGCGCGCCTCGTCGATCAGGATCGAGTCGACCTCGTCGACGATCGCGTAGGCGAGCCCGCGCTGCCGGCGGTCCGGCACCGCGTACTCCATGTTGTCGCGCAGGTAGTCGAACCCGAACTCGTTGTTCGTTCCGTAGGTGATGTCGGCGGCGTAGGCGGCGCGCTTGTCCTCGGTCGACTGCTGGCTGACGACCGTGCCAACGGTCAGTCCGAGGAAACGGTAGACGCGTCCCATCCAGTCGGCGTCGCGCGTTACCAGGTAGTCATTGACGGTGACCACGTGTACGCCCTTGCCGACCAGCGCGTTCAGGTACACCGCGAGCGTGGCGGTCAGCGTCTTGCCCTCGCCGGTGCGCATCTCGGCGATCTTCCCGTCGTGAAGCACCATGCCGCCGATCAACTGCGCATCGAAGTGGCGCTGCCCGAGCGTGCGTCTCGATGCCTCGCGCACGACGGCAAACGCTTCGGGCAGCAGCTGGTCAATCGTTTCGCCCTTGGCAACGCGCTCTCGAAACTCGGCGGTCTTCGCCCGCAGCGCTTCGTCCGACAGCGGCGAGACCTGCGGCTCGAGCGCGTTGATGCGTTCGACATTGCGTCGGTACTGCTTGAGCAGGCGGTCGTTGCGACTGCCGAAGATCTTGGTGAGAAGTCCGGACATCATCAGGAATGGGCCGGACCCCGCGTGGAGCCGGCAGAAGTGGGCGCGACGGAACGACGCCGGGGCTCCGGCGCGCGTCGCAAAGCGAAAATTATGTCACAGGGGGTCGCGCTGACCGGGCGCCACCGAGGGCTAAAAACCCTCTAGTTGCGGGCAATTGCCGCGGCCGCGAGGCCCTTGAGGTCGACCTTGGCGGCGCTGGCCGCACGCTGCTGGAGCAGGTTGCCCGGCCTGGACAAGAACCGGGATGGATTCTGCGCGACCCCCTTCGAGTGCACCTCGAAGTGCAGGTGCGGACCGGTCGAACGGCCCGTGCTTCCCACCTCGGCGATCTTCTGGCCGCGCTTGACGAGATCGCCCGGCCGCACGCTGAGGCGCAGCGCATGCGCGTAGCGCGTCATCAGTTGGTTGCCGTGGTCGATCTCGACCACGTTCCCGTACTCGGGATGGAACTCGGCCAGCAGCACGACGCCGCCCGCCGCCGCGTGAATCGGCGTGCCCGGCGGCGCGGCGAAATCCATTCCTTCATGCCGCGCCATCCTTCCCGTGAACGGGTCGGTCCGCCATCCGAAGCCCGATCCGACGAACCCGTCGGCCAGCGGCTTGCTGTTCGGCAGCAGCGCCTCGCGCACCTGGTGCGACTGCAGTTCCGCCTCGATGACGGCCAGGTAATCGGCGCGCTGATCGACGCTCCTGCTGAATCGCTCCAGTTCGACGTCGAGGTCCTGCAAGGTCATCGAGTCGGATCCCGGCAGGGCGCCGCCGCGGCCGGGCAGGTCCTGGAAGCGGAACTCCTCGGGGCGTATGCCGATCGCCTTCGACACGCGCTCACCCAGCGCATCCAGGCGCAGCAACTGGGCCTGCACTTCTCCCAGCCTGCGCGCCAGGGCGTCGACGTTGTCCCGCACCCGCTGGTCCTGGCGCTCCATCTCATCGCGCGTGACGAAGGAGATAACATCGGACACGACCGGAATCGGGAACAGGCCGGCCGCGCGAACGGTCAGGAAGGAGAACATTCCCGACATGATGAGAACCACCAGCACGGCTGCCGAAAGTGCCATGGCGGCATGACGACGCGTGAGCGTGATGGTCCGCGCGCGCGCCAGCCGCTTGTCGACGACGATGATCTGCACCCGTCCCTCCAGTCCGTGCCCACCGCGGCGACAGCGCGTCGCGGTTCCCCGTGTCTAGTCCGTCCAGGCCCCTCGCCGAGGCGCTGCGCGACGCGCCGGAAGCGGCCCGCCTGCTCGCCCGCTGGGAGACCTCCCAGCGCGCCGCCCGCAGCATCGCACCGGTCTGCCGTTCACTGGCATCGGGGTTCGATCCCCTCCTGCCCGGCCGATGCGAACTGCGCGACAACGTGCTCCTGCTCACTGTGTCTTCGACGGCCCAGTCTGCCAAGTTGCGCCAGGTGTCACCCCGGCTGCTGTCGACCCTGGGCGGCGAAGGGATTCAAGTGTACGAAATCCGGGTGCGTGTCCAACCCGGTTTCACGGGCTACCCGGAACAGGGGAGCGCCAAGCCATCGATCGAAGACGCCGCCTGGCTCCACCCTGCGCCGAGCGCTGGCGAGACCGTGGGAAAGTTCGCGCTCACTGTGCGGGAGTCGCCCCTGAAGCACGCCGTGGAGCGGCTGGCGGCGACCCTCAGGAAACGCGCGAAACGCTAGGCAGCGGCCAGTTGCAGGCGCACGCCCGACGGCGCCAGGCCCTCGTCTTCGAACGTCACCACCTCGTAGGCGGTTGCATCCGCGGTCAGGGCGCGCAGCAGCTTGTTGTTGAGCGCGTGACCGGACTTGTGCGCCTCGTACGAGGCGATCAGCGGGCGCCCCAGCACCGAGAGGTCGCCGATGGCGTCCAGGATCTTGTGCTTGGCAAACTCGTCGCCGGCACGCAGCCCATCGGTGTTCAGCACGCGGTACTCGTCCATGACGATGGCATTCTCGAAGTTGCCTCCCATCGCCAGGCCGGCCGCGCGCAGCGCCTCGACCTCGTTCACGAAGCCGAACGTGCGCGCACGCGCGACGTCCTTGACGAACGACTCGCGCGCGAAGTCGACCTCGACGACCTGTTCGGTCGCGTCGATCGCTGGGTGCTTGAACTCGATCGAGAACTTCAGCCGGAACCCCGCGTATGGCGACAGGCGCGCCCACTTGTCGCCGTCGACGATCTCGACCGGCTTCAGCACCCGCACGAACTTCTTCGGGGCGTTCAGTTCGACGATGCCCGCGGACTGGATCAGGAACACGAAGCTCGCGGCGCTGCCGTCCATGATCGGGATCTCGGGCGCGTCGACGTCGACGTAGCAGTTGTCGATGCCGAGCCCGGAGATCGCGCTCATCAGGTGCTCGATGGTTGCGACGATCTGCCCGTCGCGACCGATCGTCGTCGCCATCCGCGTGTCGACCACCCGCTCGGGCGACAGCGGAATGTCGACTGGCGGGTCCACGTCGACGCGCCGGAACACCACGCCGGTGTCGGCGGCGGCCGGACGCAGCGCCAGTTCCACCTTCGTGCCGCTGTGCAGTCCGATTCCGACGGTGCGGACGACTTGCTTGAGCGTGCGCTGTTTCAGCATGACGCAATTTTAACCGTCGATTGTGCGTCGCAGCGAGCGGAAGAGGGAACACTCGGCCAGAATCGGCAGAACTTCAAGGATTGCATTTGACGAATCTCCCCGCCATTGAACGCACCGAACAGGGAGGGCCGCCCGTTCGATCGCCATTTCCGCCGATCCGCACCGTCACGCTCGGCGCCCCGTTCGACTGGCTCGCCCTCGGCTGGCGCGACCTGCGTGGCGCCCCGGCGGCCAGCCTGTTCTACGGCGCCGCGTTCGCATTGATGGGACTGCTGATCCACCTCGTGTTCCGGCACATGGTGGAGCTGACATCCGCCCTGACCGCGGGGTTCCTGCTGCTCGGCCCCTTCCTTGCGACCGGGCTGTACGACATCAGCCGGCGCCGACAGCGCGGCGAGCCGGTCGCGCTGCGCGACACGCTGACCGCGTGGCGCGCCAACCTCGGCGCCTTCACCCTGTTCACGCTCTGCCTCGGCGTGATCATGCTCGTGTGGGCGCGCGCCTCGCTGGTGACGTTCGCGCTGTTCTTCTCCAGCGGCATGCCCACCCTGAAGGACTTCTTCAGCCAGGTGATCAGCGCCGATCACGTCGACTTCCTCATCACCTACTTCGCGGTGGGAAGCGTGTTCGCATCGATCGCGTTTGCCGTCAGCGTCGTGTCGGTCCCGATGATGCTCGACCGCGGAACCGACACGATCGTTGCCGCCCTGACCAGCGTGCGCGCGCTGTTCGGCAACATGGGACCGCTCGCGCTGTGGGCGGCCCTGATCGTCTTCATCGTCGGCCTCGGCTTCGCCACGCTGTTCGTCGGCCTGGTGATCGCCGTCCCCCTGATCGGCCACGCGACGTGGCACGCGTACCAGGCTCTGGTGGGGGAGCAGTGACTCTTCACCCCCTCGCGCGGCGAGGGGGCCGGGGGGAGTGCCGTCGCGGTTATAAAGCGGTCGGGCGCCCGGCCGCCCGAAGCCCGACCGACTGTTCCGGGCGCGAGCGCAGCGAGCGTGGCAGTCCTCGTGCACGTGCGACCCCAAAGGGGTCGCGTACACGAGGACTGAGACATCAATCCGCCTGCCTCCGGAGGAACGCCGGAATGTCGTAGCGCTCGGCGCCGGAGTCCTCCATGGCGCTGACGCGCGCCTGCACCGACTCCCGGGTGCGCCAGATCGCCGGCTTGTCGAGATCGTTGAAATCGGTCACCGGCATCGGCGCGGGAGCCGCCTGCACCATGCCGACCGGGCTGTTGTCGGTTCCCGTGCGGATCACGGTGAACGGCGTCGACACCTTCTTCGCCGAGGCGCGGCCCAGGCCGGTGGCGACCACCGTGACGCGCAGGGAATCGCCCATCGCTTCGTCGCACACCGTTCCGAAGATCACCGTCGAGTCCTCGGCGGAGAACGCGCGGATCGTGTTCATGACCTCGCGCGTTTCCTTCATCTTCAGCGATGACGACGCAGTGATGTTCACCAGCACGCCGCGCGCGCCCGACAGGTCGACCCCTTCGAGCAGCGGGCTGGCGACAGCCTGCTCGGCCGCGATGCGCGCGCGATCGAGGCCGGAGGCGGTCGCGGTACCCATCATCGCCTTGCCACGCTCGCTCATCACCGTCTTCACGTCCTCGAAGTCGACGTTGACGAGCCCCGGCACGTTGATGATCTCGGCGATGCCCGCGCACGCGTTGTGCAGGACGTCGTCGGCGGCGCGGAAGCACTCGGCCATCTCGGCGTCCTCGCCCATCACCTCCTCGAGCTTGTTGTTGAGGATGACGATCAGCGAGTGGACGTTGTCCTCGAGCTCCGACAGGCCCTCTTCGGCGAGCTTCATCCGCTTCGGTCCCTCGAACTCGAAAGGCTTGGAGACCACGGCAACGGTCAGGACTCCGAGTTCCTTCGCCACTTCCGCGAACACCGGCGCCGCGCCGGTGCCCGTGCCGCCGCCCATGCCGGCGGTGATGAAGACCATGTGCGCGCCACGCAGCGCATCGGCGATGCGGTCGCGCGCCTCCTCGGCCGCAGCGCGCCCGGCGTCCGGCCGGCTGCCGGCGCCCAGGCCCGACCTGCCGAGTTGCAGGATGTTCTGCGACGACGACCGCGCCAGTGCCTGGTGATCGGTGTTCGCGCAGACGAACTCCACGCCCTGCACGCCCCGCCGGATCATGTGCTCGACCGCATTGCCGCCGGCCCCGCCCACGCCCACTACCTTGATGATGGTCCCGTTTGTCTCTGTTTCCAGAATCTCGAAGCTCATGTTTCCTCCTGATTTGCCGATTTCGTTACTGCACGATTTGGAACGCTCACTGACAAAAGCGCAGCCTTACGCGCTTGCCACTGAGTACTCCGCCCTCACCACTAGAAATTGCCCACGACCCACTCCTTCATCCGCTTGAAGGTCTGCTTGAACGATCCGGTCTGCTGCGCGATCTTCCGGCCCCGCAGGCGCTGCGAGTGCGCCTCGACCAGCAGGCCGATCGCCGTCGCAAAGCGCGGATTGCGCACGACATCCGCCAGCGAGCCGTCGTAGCTCGGCCAGCCGATGCGCGCCGGTTTCAGGAACACGTCTTCCGCGATTTCGGTCATGCCGGGCAGCAGGCTCGTCCCGCCGGTCAGCACGATTCCCGACGAGAGCAGTTCCTCGTAGCCGGACTCGCGGATGACCTGCTGCGTCAGCGTGAAAAGCTCCTCCACGCGCGGCTCGATCACGGCCGCAAGCGACTGGCGCGACAGCAGGCGCGGACCACGGTCGCCGAGGCCCGGGATCTCGATCTTCTCGTTCGGGTCCGCCAGCACTTCCTTGGCGACACCCCAGCGCAGCTTGATCTCCTCGGCATCGGGGATCGGCGTGCGCAGGGCCATCGCGATGTCGTTCGTGATCTGGTCGCCCGCGATCGGAAGGATCGCGGTGTGGCGAATGGCGCCACCCGTGAAAATGGCGATGTCGGTGGTGCCGCCGCCGACGTCCACGAGCGCCACGCCCAGTTCCTTCTCGTCCGCCGACAGCACGGACAGCGATGACGCGAGCGGCTGCAGGATCAGGTCCTGAACCTCGAGTCCGCAGCGGCGCACGCACTTGATGATGTTCTGCGCGGCGCTGACCGCGCCGGTGACGATGTGCACCCGCACCTCGAGCCGCACGCCGCTCATGCCGATCGGCTCGCGGATGTCCTCCTGTCCGTCGACGATGAACTCCTGCGTCAGCACGTGCAGCACCTGCTGGTCGGTGGGGATGTTCACCGCCTTGGCGGTCTCGATCACGCGCGCGACATCGGCGCCCGAGACTTCGCGGTCCTTGATGGCCACCATGCCGCTCGAGTTGAAGCTCTTGATGTGGCTGCCCGCGATGCCGGTGAAGACATCCTTGATCTGGCAGGCGGCCATCAGCTCCGCCTCCTCCAGCGCGCGGCGGATCGACTGCACCGTCGACTCGATGTTGACGACGACACCCTTGCGCAGGCCCTGCGACTCGGCCTGCCCCAATCCGATGACCTGGAACCGCCCCTCCGGGAGCACCTCGGCCACCGCCACCACCACCTTGGAGGTGCCGATGTCGAGTCCGACGATCAGGTCTTTGGTTTCGTTTCTCATGTTCTCGTCATCGGGTTTTCGCGGGAGGCAGGGCAGCCAGCCCGTTGGGGTAACGCGCGTCGATGCTCTGCGGCGCCCCGCCGACGCGGGCCGCGACCATCGGATAGGCGGCGACGACCTGGGCCAGGCGATCGTTCAGGGCGATGCCGTCGGTGTCGCGTCCGAGCTCGAGGCGCGTCGCCGCGCCATCGATGCCGGTCACGTCGACGGCCCACGAACGGCGGTCGGACACGTCGATCGCCGCGATCCGCATGCCGAGCGGAGCGAGCATCGCCGCGAACTCGTAGTAGCGCCGCGCGGCATCGCGAGCGACCGCTTCAGGCCCCTCGAAGGCGGGCAGCGGTCCGTGGATCTCCGCCTCCGCGGGATTGGCGACGAACAGCTCTCCGGCGTCCGACAGCAGGCGTCCGTCGCTCCAGACGCCGAGGGCGCGATGTTCGACCAGCGTGACGTGCAGGCGATCCGGCCAGGTCCTCCGCACCGAGGCCTGTGCGACCCAGGGCACGGTTTCCAGGACGCGCCGCGTCTCGTCCAGCCGCATGGTGAAGTAGTTGCCCTTCAGCCGGCCGGCGATGGCAGCGCGCACCGACGCCGACGTCACGTGCTGGAGTTCGCCGCGCACCTCGATCGCACGCAGCGAGAAGTACGGCCGCTGGGCGATCCAGTACAGCACGCCGGCGACGACGATCAGGCCCGCGCACGTCGCGAACAGCGCAGCGAACCCGTTCATCAGGCGCGCGCTCATCGCGGCCGGCCTCCGTCGTCGAGCGCAGCGTCCTGCAGGATCCGCAGGACGAGGTCCTCGTAGCTCATGCCGACCGCGCGCGCGGCCATCGGCACCAGCGAGTGGCCCGTCATGCCGGGCGACGTGTTGAGCTCGAGCAGGAAGGGCTCCTTGCGCTCCGACAGCATCACGTCGATCCGTCCCCAGCCGCGCGCGCCGAGCACCGCGTAGGCACGCACGCACAGCCGCTGGATGTCCGCGGTGAGTGCGTCGTCGACCGGCGCCGGACAGAGGTACTGGGTGTCGTCGCTGAAGTACTTGTTGTGATAGTCGTAGTTCGCGCCCGGCGCGCGGATCTCGATCAGCGGCAGCGCCGTGGCGCCATCCCCTTGCCCGAGCACCGCGCACGTCAGTTCGCGGCCCGCGATGAACTGCTCGGCGAGGACGGCGCTGTCGTACTTCGCGGCCAGCGCATACGCATCGGCCATCTCCGAGTAGCCGGTGACCTTCGCGATGCCGATCGTCGATCCCTCGTGCGGCGGCTTGGTGATCAGCGGCAGGCCGAGCTCGTCGACTGCCGCGTTGAGCTCCGCCCGGGCGCCGCTTGCGAGCACCCGGAAGCGCGGCGTCGGGATGCCTTCCTGCAGCCACACCCGCTTGGTCGCGAGCTTGTCGATCGCGATCGCCGACGCCTGCACGCCGCTTCCGGTGTATGGCACGCCGATCGTCTCCAGGACGCCCTGGATCGTGCCGTCCTCGCCGCCACGCCCGTGCAGCGCGATGAACACGCGGTCGAAACGGGCCGCCTCGAGCTCCGCCAGCGTCTGCGTGCCGGGATCGAAGGCATGTGCGTCGACGCCGCGGGACTCGAGCGCCTTCAGCACACCGGTGCCCGACATGATCGAGACCTCGCGCTCCGACGAACGCCCCCCGAAGAGCACGCCCACCTTGCCGAGCGCCTTCACGTCCACGCTCATTCCGCCCCTCCGCCCGCGAGGCGGGCCGGCAACTGGCCGATCGAGCCCGCACCCATGCCGATCACGACGTCGCCGTCGCGCACCACGTCCATCAGGGCGCCGGGCATCTCTTCGATCGATTCGACGAACACCGGCTCGACCTTCCCCGCCACGCGGACCGCGCGTGCCAGCGCGCGCCCGTCGGCGGCGACGATCGGCGCTTCGCCGGCCGGATACACCTCGGCCAGCAGCAGCGCGTCGCAGCTCGACAGCACCTTCACGAAGTCTTCGAAGCAGTCGCGCGTGCGCGTGTAGCGGTGTGGCTGGAACGCCAGCACGATGCGGCGGCCGGGAAAGGCGCCGCGCGCCGCATCCAGCGTCGCCGCCATCTCGACCGGGTGATGGCCGTAGTCGTCGATCAGCGTGAACGAGCCGCCCGCCGGAGTCGGCAGGTCGCCGTGGCGCGAGAAGCGCCGGCCCACGCCCGTGAACTCGGCCAGGGCCTGCACGATCCCCTCGTCCGGCACGCCGAGCCCGGTGCCGACCGCGATGGCCGCGAGCGCGTTGGCGACGTTGTGCATGCCGGGAAGATTCAGCGTCACGTCGAGCGGGCGCGCGCCCTCGCGCTGCGCGGTGAAGCGCATCTGCGGGCCTTCGGCGCGTGCGTCGACTGCACGAAACTGCGCCTGGTCCGCGAACCCGTAGGTGACCACGGGCTTGGACACGAAGGGCAGGATCTCGCGCACGCTGCGGTCGTCGATGCACAGCACCGCGCTGCCATAGAACGGAAGGCGGCCCAGGAAGTCGACGAAGGCCTGCTTCAGCCGCGCGAAGTCGTGGCCGTAGGTTTCCATGTGGTCGTTGTCGATGTTCGTCACGACCGCGACGACCGGCATCAGGTTCAGGAACGACGCGTCCGACTCGTCGGCTTCGACGACGATGTATTCGCCGGTCCCGAGCCGCGCATTGGCGCCGGCCGAGTTCAACCGGCCGCCGATCACGAAGGTCGGGTCGAGGCCGCCGGCGGCCAGCACGCTGGCGACCAGGCTCGTGGTCGTCGTCTTGCCGTGCGTGCCGGCGATGGCGATGCCCTGCTTCAGCCGCATCAGTTCGGCCAGCATCATGGCGCGCGGCACGACCGGGACGCGGCGGGCGCGGGCGGCGAGGACTTCAGGATTGCTGTGCGACACCGCGGTCGACACGACGACGGCGTCGGCGCCAGCGATGTGTTCCGCGGCGTGGCCGAGCGAGATCCTCGCGCCCAGTTGCGTCAGCCGCCGCGTGGCCGCGTTGCTCGCGACGTCGGATCCGCTGACCTTGTACCCGAGCGTGAGCAAGACCTCTGCGATCCCGCTCATCCCCGAGCCACCGATGCCGACGAAGTGGATGTGCTTGACGGCGTGCCTCATGCGGCCACCTTCTCGATCACGGCCGCCACGGTCTCGGTCGCCGTCGGCTTGCCCAGGGCGCGTGCGGCTTCGGCCATCGATTGCAGGCGCGAGCGATCCAGGCCCGCGAGCAAACCGGCCAGGCGCTCCGCGGTGGCCTCGCCCTGCGGCAGGTGAATCGCGGCGTTCTTCGCCGCCATGAACTCGGCGTTGGTGCGCTGGTGGTGCGTGGTGGACACGACGAGCGGCACGAGGATGCTCGGCACGCCGGCCGCCGCGAGCTCCGTCACGGTGATGGCCCCCGCGCGTGCGAGCACGAGATCAGCCCCGGCGTAGCGCGACGCCATGTCGTCGATGAAGGTGACGATCTCCGCCTGCACGCCCGCCTTCGCATAGGCCTCGCGCACGGCGTCGAGATGCTTCGCGCCGCACTGATGGACGACCTGCGGCCGCCGTTCCAGGGGGATGCGCGCAAGGGCCTGCGGCACCGTTTCGTTCAGCACCTGCGCGCCGAGACTGCCGCCGATCACGAGCAGGCGCAGCGCGCCCGTGCGGCCGGGATAGCGGTCGGCAGGGGCGGGCACGGCGGCGATCTCGGGACGCACCGGGTTGCCGGTGACGAGACCCTTCGCGCCGGCCTTCCGCGCGGCCTCGCCGTCGAACCCGCACAGCACGGCGGATGCGAGCGGCCTGAGCATCGACGTCGACATCAGCGGGGCCGCGTCCGGGTTCAGCAGGACCACGGGGATGCCAAGCGAACTCGCCGCCATGCCGGCCGGCACGGCGACATAGCCGCCGGTCGAGAACACCGCGTCGGGCTTGTCGGACCGGATGATCTTCCGGCTTTGCCAGATGGCCCGCAGCAGCAGGAATCCGCCGAAGACCAGTGTCTTGAACCCCTTGCCCCGCAGGCCGGAGAAGTCGATGGAACGGAACGCGATGCCGTGCGGCTCGACCAGCGCCCGCTCCATTCCCGCCCTGGTGCCGAGCCAGCTCACCGACCAGCCGCGACGCTGCAGTTCGCCCGCGACCGCGAGGCCCGGCATCACGTGCCCGCCGGTGCCGGCCGCGACGACCATCAGGTGCTTCATGCGCGGCCTCCGCGCATGTCGCCTGCGGCGCACGTGTCCTGTCTCCGGCCGTCCACCACGGCGGACTTAACGTCGGCTGACGCCGACGTGAGCCTGCGACGAAACAGGATTCTCATGCGCGGCCTCCGCGCATGAGAATCCTGTTTTCCTTGTCGACCCGCAGCAGGATCGCGAGCGCGGTCAAGGTCGACAGCAGCGCCGAGCCGCCGTAGCTCATCAGGGGCAGCGTCAGGCCTTTCGTGGGCAGCAAGCCGGTGGCCACGCCGATGTTGATGAACGCCTGCACGCCGATCCACAGGCCGACGCCCTGGGCCACGAGGCCGGCGAACGTGCGCTCCAGCGCGATCGCCTGCCGCCCGATCTCGAACGCCCGCTTCACCATCCAGTAGAAGAGCACGACGACGGTCAGCACGCCGACGAGGCCGAGTTCCTCGCCGAGCACCGCGAGGATGAAGTCGGTGTGCGCTTCAGGCAGGTAGTGCAGCTTTTCGACGCTGCCACCCAGGCCGACGCCGAACCACTCGCCGCGACCGAAGGCGATCAGCGAATGGGACAGCTGGTAGGCCTTGCCGAGCGCGTTGCCCTCCGACCATGGATCGAGGTACGCGAAAATCCGCTCGCGCCGCCACGGAGACAGCCAGATCACCAGCGTGAAGGCGCCGGCCAGCACGACCGAGATGCCGGCGAACAGCTTGCCGTTGACGCCGCCGAGGAACAGGATGCCCATCGCGATGGCGACGATCACGCCGAAGGCGCCGAGGTCGGGCTGGAGCAGCAGAAGCGCGCCGATCATCGCCATCACGATGGCCATCGGCAGGAAGCCCTTCCCGAAGTGGTGCATGTAGTCCTGCTTGCGGACCGTGAAATTCGCCGCGTACAGGACGCAGGCGACCTTCATCAGTTCGGAGGGCTGCAGGTTCAGGATGCCGAGCGACACCCAGCGACGCGCTCCGTTGACGCCCTTGCCCACGCCGGGGATCAGCACCAGCACCAGCAGCACCATCGTGCCCGCGAAGATCCACGGCGCCAGGCGCTGCCAGGTGGCCATCGGCACCTGGAACGCGATCGCCGCCGCGCAGAATGCGATGCCGAGCGAGAGCAAGTGGCGCGCGATGAAGTGGGTCGGCGCCACGTTGTAGCGGGGCGAGTCGGCGAGCGCGATCGACGCCGAGTACACCATCACCGTGCCGAGCATGATCAGCGCCAGCACGACGCCGACGAGCGCCCGGTCCACGCCCGGCAGCGAAGTTCGCGCGGCCGATGCGCTCCCGCCCGCGCCGAGACCGGCGATCGCCATCATCGATCCGGCCGGATCGAATTCGCGCCGCCGCCCGCCGCGACGGAACCAGTCGGTGAACGGCTTCAGCACGGCTGGCCGACCTCGGCGGCGAGTTCACGTACCGCAGCGGCAAACACTTCCGAGCGGTGCACGTAGTTGCGGAACATGTCGAGGCTGGCGCAGGCGGGCGACAGCAGGACCGCGTCGCCTTCGCGCGCTGCGGCCGCCGCGGTCTCGACGGCCTCGGGCAGCGTGTCGGCGTCGTGCAGGGTCACGCCCTTGGCGCCCTGCTCGAGCACTGATCGAATCGCCGGCGCGTCGCGCCCGATCAGGATGACCGCCCGCGCGTGGCGGACGACCGGGTCGACGAGGGGACCGAAGTCCTGCCCCTTGCCGTCGCCGCCGAGGATCACGACGAGCTTGCGTCCCTCGCCCCCGAGTCCGTCCAGGGCCGCCACGGTGGCACCGACGTTGGTGCCCTTGCTGTCGTCGACGTATTCGACTCCGCGGACGGTCGCGATCGGCTCCACCCGATGCGGCTCGCCGCGATAGGAACGCAGCGCGTGCAGCAACGGCCCGAGCGGGCAGCCGACGGCGCGCGCGAGCGCGAGCGCGGCCAGCGCGTTGGCCGCGTTGTGCCGGCCGCGGATCTGCAGCGCATCGGTCGGCATCAACCGATGCAGATGTATCTCGGGAGGCGGCGCCGGCACCTCCGGACTTGTCCTGCGGCGCCGGCCCGGCGGGCTCAGGTCCTCGGCCCAAGCGAGCCAGGTGATGCCGTTGTCGAGCAGCAGGCCGTACGAGTTCCCGCTGGACGGGGCGTCGGTGCCGAAGGTCACGATCTCCGCATTCCTGCGCGCCATCGCCATCACGCGCTCGTCGCCGCGGTTCAGCACCTGGACCGTCCGCGCCGCGAAGATGCGCGCCTTGGCCGCGGCGTACGCGTCCATCGTGCCGTGCCAGTCGAGGTGGTCCTGCGTGACGTTGAGGACGACCGCGGCGTCGCACTCGAGCGAGCGAGCGGTGGCGAGCTGGAAGCTCGACAGTTCGAGCACCCAGGCCTCGGGCAGGCTGTCGCCGGCAAGCGCGTCGCGCAGCACGTCGAGTACGGCCGGGGCGATGTTGCCGGCGACCGCCGCCTTCATCCCGGAGCGCTCGAGCAGCAGCCCGGCGAGCCGGGTGGTCGTGGTCTTGCCGTTGGTGCCGGTGATGCCGACGACTTTCGGCGCATAACCGCGCTCGGCCTTCAGGCGGGCCAGGGCGCGCGCAAAGAGTTCTATCTCGCCGACGACCTCGACCTTGCCCGCCTTCGCCTGTTTCAGCAGCGCGGCGACGTCGGGCAGCGTGGGGGCCAGGCCCGGGCTGATCGCCACCAGTTCGACGCCGTCGAGCAGCGCGTGGGAGAGGGGGCCGCCGATGAACTCGGCCGACGGGCAGTCCGCCGCGAGCGAGGCGCGCTGCGGCGGCTCGGCGCGCGTGTCGGCCACGCGCAGGTCGAAGCCCTCGACGGCCAGCCAGCGCGCCATCGCGAGGCCGCTCGCGCCGAGTCCGAGTACGAGGGCGCGGGGGACCGCGGCCTCCGCGCTGCGCGCTGCGCCGCGAGCTTGCTCGGGGTGGCCCGTCGCGGCGCTCATCGCAGCTTCAGCGTGGAAAGCCCGACCAGCACCAGCATCATGCTGATGATCCAGAACCGGACGACGACCTGCGTCTCCTTCCAGCCGGACAGCTCGAAGTGGTGGTGCAGCGGCGCCATTCGGAAGATGCGCTTGCCCTTGGTCCACTTGAAGTAGCCGACCTGGAGCATCACGGACACCGTCTCCATCACGAAGACGCCGCCCATGATGAAGAGCACGATCTCCTGCCGCGTGATGACCGCGATCGTGCCGAGCGCGCCGCCGAGCGCCAGGGCGCCGACGTCGCCCATGAACACTTCCGCCGGATAGGCGTTGAACCACAGGAAGCCGAGGCCGGCGCCGGCGATCGCGCCGCAGATGATGACAAGCTCACCCGCACCCGGGATGTACGGGAACAGCAGGTACCGGGCGAAGTCCGCGCGGCCGATGACGTAGGCAAACACGCCGAGTGCCGCGCCGATCATCACCGTGGGCATGATCGCGAGCCCGTCGAGGCCATCGGTGAGGTTCACGGCATTGCTCGTCCCGACGATCACGAAGTACGACAGCAGCACGAAGCCGAACACTCCGAGCGGATAGGCGACGTTCTTGAAGAACGGCACGATCAGGTCGGAGCGCGGCGGCAGGTCGATGTAGAAGCCGTTGCTGAGCCACTCCCACATCAGCACCCAGATCTTGTCTGTCGAGGGCGCCGCGATCGCAAAGGCGAGATAGAACGAGGCGGACAGGCCGATCAGCGACTGCCAGAAGTACTTCTCCCGCGCGCTCATGCCCTTCGGGTTCCGGTGGACGACCTTGCGGTAGTCGTCGACCCAGCCGATCCAGCCGAAGCCGATCGTGACGATCAGCGTCACCCACACGAACCGATTGGACAGGTCGGCCCAGAGCAGCGTGGTCACGCCGATCGAGATCAGGATCAGCGCGCCGCCCATCGTCGGCGTGCCGCTCTTCACGAGGTGCGACTGCGGCCCGTCGCTGCGCACGGCCTGGCCGATCTTCAGCGCCGTCAGCCGCCGGATCACCCACGGACCGGCGGCCAGGCCGATCAGCAGCGCGGTGGCGGCGGCGAGCACCGCGCGCAACGTCAGGTACGAGAAGACGTTGAACGCGCGGATGTCCTGCGCCAGCCATTCGAACAGTTCGAGCAACACTCAGTGCACCCCTTCCGGCGGCGTGACGGCCAGCGCCTGCACGACGCGCTCCATCCGCATGAACCGCGATCCCTTGACCAGCACCGTGACCGCCGGACCGAGCCGCGGCCGCAGCGCAGCCAGCACTGAGTCGACGTCGGCGCAGTGCACGGCGCCCTCGCCGAACGCGTCCACGGCATCGCTCGCCATCGGGCCGAGCGCGATCAGTCCGTCGATGCCGCGTTCGCGCGCATGGGCTCCGACCTCGCGGTGGAACTCCGGCCCGCGCTCGCCGACTTCGCCCATGTCGCCCAGCACCAGCACGCGCTCGCCGTCGAAACCGGCCAGCAGGTCGATCGCGGCGCGCACGGAATCGGGGTTCGCGTTGTAGGTGTCGTCGATCAGCAAGCCGCCCTCGCTCGTGCGCAGTCGCACCCCGCGTCCGGCGACCGGCCGGAACGCGCGCAGGCCTTCCCCGATCGATCCGGCGTCGATACCGGCGCCGATCGCGCACGCGGCGGCGGCCAGCGCGTTGCGCACGCTGTGCAGGCCGGTCACGGCCAGGTCGACGTCTACCAGCCCGAGCGGCGTCGCCATCGAGACGCGCGCGCCGTCCGCGCGCAGCGTGTAGGTCGCCGTCACGACCGCGTCGGCCTCGATGGCGAAGTCGACCACGCGTCGGGTCCCGGCGATCTGCCTCCAGATCGACGTGCAGGCGTCATCGGCCGGGAACACGGCCACGCCGTCATCGGACAGCGGCAGCGCGGCGATGACTTCGCCGTTCTCGTACGCCGTCGCCTCGACCGACCGCATGAACTCCTGGTGCTCGCGCTGCGCGTTGTTGACCAGCGCAACGGTGGGACGAACGAGGCCGGCGAGGTAGGCGATCTCGCCAACGTGGTTCATGCCGAGCTCGAAGACGGCGGCGCGGTGCTGCCGGGCGAGCTGCCACAGCATCAGCGGCACGCCGATGTCGTTGTTGAGGTTGCCCCGCGTCGCCAGGCGACCCTTGTCGCCGTGCGCCGTCGCCAGGATCGAGGCGATCATCTGCGTGACCGTGGTCTTGCCGTTGCTTCCAGCCACCGCGATGACCGGCAACGAGAACCGCGCGCGCCACTGGGCTGCCGCAAGTCCGAGCGCGCGCCTGCAGTCGGCCACGACGACCTGCGGCAAGTCGGCATCGACGACGCGCTCCACCAGCGCGGCCGCCGCGCCGCCCTCGCGAGCCGCGGCGACGTAGTCGTGGCCATCGAAGCGCTCACCGCGCAGCGCGACGTAGAGCGCGCCGGGCGCGAGCGTCCGCGTGTCGGTCGACACGCTCGAGAAGCCGATGCGGCCGTCGCCCCGCACGTCCAGCGCCGCCACCACGCGGGCGAGTTCGCTGACGGTCATCAGCGCGCTCATCGGACTACCCTCCGCGCTGCGCGCGCAGGGATGAGCGCTTCGGAGCGGCCGTGCGCGCTCACTGGACTACCCTCCGCGCTGCGCGCGCAGGGATGAGCGCTTCGGAGCGGCCGTGCGCGCTCACCGGCGGCCCCGCTCGGAGAGCGCCGCGCGGACCTGCGCGAGGTCGGAGTACGGCTGCCGGCTCGTGCCGATGACCTGGTAATCCTCGTGGCCTTTGCCGGCCACCAGGACGATGTCCTCGGGAGCGGCCTTCTGCACGGCGTGG